>JAYVAZ010000541.1:0-3763 GCA_043750675.1 Pseudobdellovibrionaceae bacterium
GAGATTCCTTTGGAAATAATAGTGCTTTTGGTGTTTTTTCCGATGTGAATCATCTTAGTTCCAGTGTCGGCCTGCATATAATCGTGTGTCAAAGCCACCGAATAAAAAGCGCCTTCAGAATAATCACCTTGTAAAATGACGCTAGGATATTTCCAAGTAATCGAAGATCCGGTTTCTACCTGGGTCCAAGAAATTTTAGACCTTTTTCCCGCACATTTGCCACGTTTTGTAACAAAATTATAGATCCCGCCTACGCCATTCTTATCGCCGGAATACCAATTTTGCACTGTCGAGTATTTAATTTCGGCATTTTCTAATGCAACTAATTCCACAACCGCAGCATGCAATTGATTTTCGTCCCGCTGGGGTGCCGTGCAACCTTCTAGGTAGTTAACAAAACTGCCTTCGTCTGCAATTAATAAAGTTCTTTCAAACTGCCCCGTTTCAGAAGCGTTGATTCGGAAATACGTCGATAAATCGATTGGACAACGTACTCCCTTAGGAATGTAACAAAAAGAACCATCCGTAAAGACCGCTGCATTAAGGGCCGCATAGTAATTGTCAGAAATAGGGACCACGCTGCCCAAATATTTTTTAACTAGATCCGGATGCTTGTGAACGGCTTCAGAAATGGAACAAAAAATAACTCCGGCTTTTTCTAAAACTTCGGTGTGTGTGGTTCCTACCGAAACACTGTCAAAAACTACATCGACCGCGACCCCAGAAATACGTTTTTGTTCTTGTAAAGGAATTCCTAAACGTTCGAAGGTTTTCAAAAGTTCGGGATCTAATTCGTCCAAACTTTTTTTGGGATCAGTTTTTTTCTTCGGCGCTGAATAATATTTAATATCCTGAAAATTAATTTTTGGATAGTGTACGTGCGCCCAAGTAGGCTCGGTCATTTGCAACCAATGTTTAAAGGCTTTAAGGCGGTATTCCAACATGAACTCGGGTTCATTTTTTTTGCTGGAAATAAGTCTAATTACATCTTCATTAAGGCCCTTGGCAATTTCATCCATTTCGATATCAGTCACGAAACCATATTTGTATTCATTGCTTGGCAAATCAGATTGTGGGGTCTTTACTTCGGCCATACTTATCCCTGTCCTTTATGAATCAAATCAGCCAGGTTAACACTTTTATAAAATTCATTAAGCCGAGTGTTCAAATTTTGAATGGGCGAAATAATGTTACAGCTACTCTGGATTTCGCATCTTTCATTCGCATGCAAACATTTAGCAATTTCGGTTGGCCCTTGAAATGATTCCATCAAATCTTGCAAAGTTAACTTTGTTAGATCTTTGGTAATTTGATATCCACCAGTGGAACCTTGTTCGGCTTTTAAAAAGCCGGCGCCAGTCAGTCTTTGCATCACTTTTGCGGTTACATCAAAAGGAGCCTGATATTGTTCCGAAATTTCTTTTACCGTTGTTAACTCCCCTGGTCTTTTATGACTCATATGTTTTAAAGCAATCAGGGAGTATTCGATTTTACGATTGATTTTATTCATAGTGGCTGAAAACTAAATGAGAATTCAGTTATTGTAAAGTAAATATAGGACTATTTTTGACCTATTTAAAATGTTGGTTGACGCCATTAAGTCTAATATATTAGTTAATAGCCCTTATGCGACTAATTATTATCAGTCTTTCCACCTTGGTTTTCGTTTTTATGATTTTAGGCATAGCCCGTTTTTGGGGTTTAGGGCATCACGAGCGTACTTTTACCAGCAAGTTTTGGCAGACAACAACAGGAGCTCCGATAGCCGCAGGAACCACTGCTCCACAATCAGAGGTTGCCACTGCTGAAAAATCTTCCCCTTCGGAGGCTGGCAAAACATTGGCCCCAAAGGACCCGGAAATAGTATCTCCGCAGGCGATCGAAATAATAGTCCCGTGGGAACAGTCGTTTTTCTTAGAAAAAAGACCCAGTCTTATTCTTTGGGCCAAGGCCTATCTAAACAATAGAAATTCCATTTTGGTTATGCCCTCCGTTGATACTTTCGTAAAAGTAAATCGTGATTTAGAACAAAGCGACGCTCGTCCAGCACTAGAAGAACTTCTCAAAAAGTTTCCGGAAACGCGCTTCCTGATTGAGTTTAACGATAATAAAAGCGAAGTGGATGAAATGCTGGCAAAGGCAGTTGATAATGCCAAAGCATCAGAACGAATCATTATTCAAAGTAATTATAATATCATTTTAGAAAGCACCAAAAAATTATTACCCTTGGCCCTGTTTGGTACCGGAACAGCAGATATTATGCGTATGGGTGTATTTGAATCATTATTTATTTTACCCTCGGCTCCTTTTAAAGGAGACGTATTTATTTTTGGTCTGCATAAAATGGGCGTGTCTTTAGGTCAGCTTTCTGAGTCATGGATCAAAGAAATGAAACGTCGAAATAAGAAAGTCATTGTGGCGGTCAACGGGCAAGATTCCGACATTCAATTAGCCGTAGGCCTTGGGGCCGATGGTTTAATTCTACAAAAACCAGAATTACTTATTAAATAATAAGGGAACGATTTCAAGAATCAATTCGACCTTTACTGCTGCCGTCTGAAGCTTTCTAAGATTCCAGTCTAACTTGATACTAGCTTTTTGATAAATTGGATTGCTGGCGATAAAGTTCCCTATTGTGAGCAGCACAAAGAATTCTCAGATTTTCTCCTTCATTAGTTCCGCCGGCCCAAATGGGTTTAAGATGATCAATTGTTAATTTCCAAGTCGATCCACATTGTTTGCTGGTAGTCTTATTTTGAAATTGGCAGCATAGATCGCGCTGAAAGACTTTTCTTTGAACGGACGCGGAAATTGGCTGTCTCACAGCATTGATTGGTTTTTTTGCTGTTCTTAGTAATGAAACGGTTTCTTTATTTGCCTCGATTTTCTTAACTGGGCAAGGCTTAGCTACAGATTGTGATCTGTCTTTTTGTTTAATTACTTTTTCCGAAACATATTCAAACACCCGGTCCCAGTTACTACCATGTGGTAGTGAATGCGAAAGTAATACTCGCATTTTCATTAGTTTCTCCCATTGTGCTTTAGAGAATGTAATTTCTAGCCTCACCGATTCATCTTTTTGATACTTGGTTTTAGTGAGCTCTTTCGGTTGAAGATTAAAAGCCTGCGCTATAAGAACTTCAGATTCAGCAAAAGATTTACTTGAGAGTTGCTCGATGAGACTTTCTTTAACTTGAGTATTGATTCTGGTTTTTGAAATGACTTGAACTTCCCTGATAGATTTTTGCAACAACGAAATTTGAGCTAAATTAATTTGGCCTGATTCGAGTTTATTAATAACAGTGGGAGCATAAAAAGACAATCGAGCCGCGTCGATTCGTCTTTGCGCAGAGCCATTGGCATAACCTATACTTTTTGTTAAGTATTCAAACAAACTGCTATAGCCAAAAATTAAATAAAGCTTGCGTCTTTCTACTTCGGCAATATGAAGTAAAATTTCACTCAAGATTTCTCTTTCGCTAGTAACGAGAGATTTTAATTGAGCATCCAGATTTTGATTGGTTAGCTTTTTTAGACTCATTGGGCACCTCTTTTTATGAAGTAATATATAACATGGGGTTTTTATTCGCGATTTTTATGAGTTTCATCAAAGCAATTGGAGAACGAATTCGCTTAGCAAATTCGACCTAATCTCGTTTGTTTAGCACCTATGATCATTTCTTTTCATCAATTATCCCGGCGGCGTACAGAAAAATGCAATCGATCGGAGGCGCTTTTAAAGCACTCAAAACCAAGTCAAACA
>JAYVAZ010000542.1:0-4638 GCA_043750675.1 Pseudobdellovibrionaceae bacterium
AATTAAAAGAAACCAAAGTAACACAACCTGCCGTTTTTTTACACTCGGTGATTTTGGCCAAAACCTTAGAAAACTTCAAACCGCGTTGGGCCCGGTTACCAGCCCTTTCACTAACGGTGAGTTGTTTTTTCGAATATCTTGTTCGCCCTTGTCGACAATGAACTTCAACAATTCATCCTGCGACCATTTTAACAGATAGGATCTTCCATTTTGAGTGTAATTCAGTTCGAACATTTGAATGCTGTCATTGACTCCAAATAAAACCGATAAATCCATAAGATGATTTCGATACCACTTACCATTGACGATGTTATATGGAATAACTTCACTCATTTGGTGGGTTTGTTTAGGCATATTTTAAATTTTATTTAATACAAACTGGCGGATGTCTTCAGGGACGTCTTTAGAATACATTTCGAACTTACGTTTCACCACTTCGGGCATCACTGTTAATTCGGCTGTCGCAATAGGACTTTGATTTTTTTTGGGATCTTGTTCGCCGTCATCAAAGACGTAATTTTTTAATTTAAAATCAACCCATTGAATCGAAAGGGCTGGAGATCTTTCATTGTAATCCAAATGGAAAGATTTGATCTGGCCACTTAAAGTGAACTCCACTGTTAAATCCAGAATTCCATTGCGGTACCATTTACAATTTGGATTTTTATGCGCTTTAACTTCGCTTAATTGATTTATTTCCATAGGCCCTTTTTATAACAAAAAAGACTAGCCGAGTACAGATTTAGCTTTAATGCTGGTACTCTTAAACTAGTCCAATTTCTTAGGGGTATTTATGCAAAGAAGAATCTTTTTAAAGCGTACGATGATTGGTACCTTTTTACTGACTGGATTTTCAAAATTTCTAATTGCTTGCGGAGCTAAAAGTGGCAACACCGCGACTCCTGCGCCATCGGCAGGTGGAGATTGTACGGCCAATGGAACCGAAGTGACTATTGGATCCAATCATGGGCACACCGTAAATACGATTTCTTCGGCCGATGTTACGACAGGTACGCAACAATCCTATGGATTAAATAGTGGATCAGCCGGACATACTCATACTTTTACGGTAACGGCCGCGAATTTTACAACTTTGCAGGGAAACAACGGAGTATTAATTACCTCCGACACAGATGGAACCGGACATACCCATGCCGTTACCATCGACTGCGCCTAGCCCCGAAGGGGAAAAGCGAAGCTAGACAGAGCTGAGCTTCGCCCCTTGCGGGCAAGGCCTTCGGCAATAAAAAAGCCGCCTTTGCAAGCGGCTTTAAAGTACTAAAAGCATCCATGTTTTTAAACTTTATAAATTTTTAATTAATTTATCTAGCGTATCGTTTATTCATCGATTCACGCATTTCAGCACCTTCGATGCTTAGGCGTGTCCAAGGAATGGCACGAAGTCTTTCTGGTTCAATAATTTCTTCGGTTTCTTCGCAAACTCCAAATGATCCGTTTTCGATTCTACCTAATGCATTATCGATTTCGGCCAATTGTGATCGCATACGATCGTGAAATGCTAAAAGTTCTTGTTCGGCTAAAACTCTGACCGTTTGATCGGCTTCGTCCCCACCTTTGTCGTCATTTTGAAAACTGCCTCTGGCATCTTTAACTCGGTTCAAGATGTCAGCTTTTGTTTGCAAAAGCTTCTGTCTGCACTCTTTTATTAAATTGTCTGATATCTGTGACATTGTCCCTCCCGCCACGGTACCATTTTGGAACTGACCCATTAAAGGCACTATTGAAATATTTGGCAACAAATTTCTTACAAAAACTTAATTAAAGCATCTTGTTGAAATGAGGTTGAGCTGCTTTAATTTTAAGCATCTGCTGAAAGCCTTCACCAATAAGGATTTCACTGCATAACAGTTAAATTCAGTATCTTAAATTATCGTATCAGAATTGTATTCTGCCGCGTTAATTTACGAGCATCTTAAATAAAAACCAGATTTAGGTCGTGAAAGTAGTTAAGAAAAGTTCACTTTGTTTCATGTTGAGACAGGTATTAACTATTTTCCGGGAATTCCGATAAGTCTTTAGTCCAGGTATTAGACCACCTGAAGGGGATTAATGGGAAACACACTCACCAAAAGTAGTTTAGTCATTATAGTATTCAGTTTTTGTTCATTCGGCTTCGCCAATCCTGTATGCACGACCAAAGCCGAGACCTTTTTAAAGAAAACCCCCAGCGCCAAAGCCCGAATTTCCTGGCGAGTTGGAAAATACATGCCGTTTATGACCACTGGCAAAGAAGAAGGCGGTTTCTTAGAAGTTCGCGACGTCGACGGACAACAACACTGGATTTCCAAACGTGATGTTTCCCAACAAGTAAACTGTGTCGTTATTAAAGCCTCTAGCGCAAAATTAAAAACCGGCCCGGGAAAATCCTACGATAATTCGCCTTTAGGTTTGGCCGATAAATACACTCCGTTTTTAGATATCGGTGGCGAAGATGGTTGGACGCAAGTAAAAGACGATTCGGGAATTATTAGCTGGATTCAAATCGATCAACTTTGGAGAGTCCGCAAAAAAGTCAGAATGAGTTTTGAGCGCGGCTAAATGGCTGGACCTACTGAATTGCCAACCATGCAACCGAAGGTTGCTTTGAATGGTTGGATTGAAAACCTTGCCAACCTAAGGTTGGACTTACTGATTCAAATACAACTGAAGTGCAGGAATTTCTTTTTCCAACATAGGTAATGCAAGCATCTGTTGAGTGCTTCTTTTGGGAGCATAACCCGGCGGATAAGCAGCGTGTAAGATGCGGGCAGTAAGTAACTCTAAACTACTTCCCTTTACTGCAGGACCGATCAAACCATCTTTGCTGGGGTCGGCATTGTGACAAGAAATACAATTCATTGCATAGATTTTTCCGCCACGTTCAGTAAGTTCTGCTTGCGTCGGCGGAATCACAGCGCCTTCTTGTTTTTTAGTACAAGAAGTCGCCAATAATAAAACTGAAAATAAAATAACTGAAAACTTCATGGATTATAATCTTAGTCCAATTTCGACCAAAGCATAAACCACTAAAGTCAACACGAAGCCCATGTGAATGACACCTTTTACAGTCGTTAAAGGACCCAATTTTCCTTTGATAGCATTAAATTCCAAGGCCGCAGCGGCAACAGTCACTAAGCCCATAACTGCACCGATTTTAGTTTCTGGAGTAACTGCCAAAGGTAAGTGGCTGGCAGCACCCATAAAAAATAACATCGGAATGGAAAACAAAGTGTTTGTTCGGGAAGCTAATAATGCTTTCGGCGCAAGAACGGCAGCCTTAGGATCGGCGGCTCCGCCTTTAGCAACAGCTTCGGCAGATGCGATCACGACTTTTTGTGCAGGCCAAATAATAAACCAAACATTGGCCCACATCAAAATACCAAAAAGGGCTCCGATAGAAATGGCCAATCCCCAACTGCTACTGAAAGAAGATCCCGTGTGCGCCAAGAACATCATATAAATAAGACCGGTCACTAGCGTCCACATAGCACCCCAACGAAACCACCACATTGCCTTCGGCAATAGTTTTGTCAGAACTCCTGGTTTTGTGACGGCTTCGGCTTCGGCCATAAAAGCACCGTGAGTAAAGTTAAAATAATATAAATGTCCGATCCACATAATTCCAAAAAAGAAGTGTAGCCAGCGAAGAATCATACCGATTCCGGCAGTTCCAAATAATGAAATTTCCATGATCATTTCCTTGTCTAGCCTGAAGCTATTCGGCTTCGTGCTTTAATAAATTTTTATAGCTAAAATATAAAGAAAATATAGATCAGTTGGTAAATCAGGTCACTCTTGGAAAAATACGCAATGCAGCAGCGGGGAATTTCGACACATTTTATTTTTGGCTGTTGGCTGCTATCAAGACTGTTTGCCGCCACTTCAAGTGGCAACGGATTAGTTGTCTATATAGTGCTGGAAGGTATCGCGGGTCGAACCTTCGGTGTACGGGAATAACAATCGGGCAATATACTTTTTCCCTACTTCGACGTTTTTCTTCAGCGGCTGTCTTTCGGCGCTTTCAAAAAAATGAAAAAAGGTCGAGGCCGTCGCTAATAAAACACTCACGATAAAATCAGTTTCTTTTTCTGATTCGATTTTTCGAGCCCAACCCATTTTGATCCAACGTCGATACGTTAAAGTCATCATTTTAACAATTTTATCAATGTGTGCTTTCCACATTTTATTTAAAAGTACATCGCGACGGCGAACGTAGTACATCTCACGATGAAAAAAACGATAACGCCAAAAAACTTCGAAGGCTTGTTCAATACAATCGATGGGATCTTTGGCTTTATTTTTTTTACTGACGCTCCAAATTTTATAATTTTCGTTGCACATTAACACAAAAATATCTCGTAAAATTTCTTCTTTATTTTCATAGTGGAAATAAAGATTTCCTGGAGATATTTTTAGTTCTTTTGCAATGTGATTCGTTGTGACCGCAGAAATACCACTTCGATTAAAAAGCTCGATCGAGGAATTTATAATTTTATCTTTGGTTTTCATAAGGTCCTATACAGTGGTGTTAGTGAAAAACAGTATATCTCAATAAAATGAATCTTTTTACATATTTTTCTTGCTTCGAAATCATTTTTTTTAACACAATAGAAAGGATGGGTATAAATTCAAAATTAA
>JAYVAZ010000543.1:0-6289 GCA_043750675.1 Pseudobdellovibrionaceae bacterium
GCAATTTCTAAAGTAACGAAGTTATCATTAAGGCCGTCAATTGTTCCTAAAATTCCACTTTGTGTAACTACGGCATCACCGCGTTTCAAATTGGCCACAAAATTTTCCTGTTGGCGCATTTTTTTACCCTGAGGTCGGATCATAAAAAAATACAAAATACCAAAAGAAAAAATCAATGGAAGGAATAAAGCTTCGAATGACGAAGGTTGTCCTGTGCTATTCATTAAATTCTCCTTAGCTTAGTTCTGTCTAGCCCGCGAGTCGACCTCGCTAGGCTTTTCCCCTTCGGGCTAAGCAAGTGAAAACATTTTCATTTTTCAGGAAAATAATCAATAGGATTAAGTTTTATTTTGTGAATCGCGTTAGGCAGAAATCACGATATTCGGGCCAGTTGCCTTCAGATAAAGCAGTTCTCGCCCGTTCCATTAACTTCATATAAAAGTGCAAATTGTGAATGGTATTCAGACGACTTCCTAAGATTTCGCCACTTAAAAACAGGTGTCTTAAGTACGAGCGGCTGTAGTTCAAACAAGTGTAGCAATCGCACTCGGGATCCAGCGGACCGGAGTCTTCCTTGTATTCATTTCTTTTGATGCTGATCTTGCCCTGCCAGGTATACAAAGTTCCATTTCTTGCCACTCGCGTAGGCATGACGCAATCAAACATATCAATTCCTGAATCGACAGAAAGAATCAAATCCAAAGGAGTACCGACACCCATCAAATAACGTGGCTTCAGTTCTGGCATCATCGGACCGATGTCTTTCACCAGAACATGCATCATTTCGATCGGCTCGCCAACACTAAATCCACCTAAGGCATAACCAGGCAGATCCACTGAAGTGACCTGATCCAAAGAATATTTTCGATGTTCTAAACTTAATCCACCCTGCACTATGCCGAATAAAAGACTTTCTTTGCGGTTCATCGCGGTGGCGGATCGAAGCAGCCAGCGATAGGTTAAATCCATCGATGTTTTGATTTCTTCGTCGGTTGCGGGATACTTCAGACACTCGTCAAAAGCCATGATGATATCGGCGCCCAGATCCATTTGGATCTCCATGCTTTTTTCCGGCGAGATAAAGTACTTAGCTCCGTCAAGGTGCGATCGAAACTCAACGCCCTGTTCGGACATCTTCCTAAGTTTAGACAATGAAAATACTTGGAAACCACCGCTATCAGTTAAGATGGGTTTATGCCAATTCATAAACTTATGGAGACCGCCTTGACGTTTAATCAGATCTTCACCGGGACGCAAATGTAGGTGATATGTATTTCCTAAAACTACTTGCGTTCCGCACGCATTCAGCTCTTCAGTGGTCATTGCCTTGACGGTAGCCTTCGTTCCTACAGCCATAAATACGGGTGTTTCAACTACCCCGTGCGCCGTTTGCAATGTAGCACGCCTTGCGTTTCCACTTTTCGCATGGATTTTAAATTCACCTAATTTCATATCAACTGATTTTTCCAAAACTATTCCTTAGGCCGTTTGCACCAAACCGATAAATCACCGTAACTTAGAAAACGAAACCGCTGATTGATAGCATATTGATAAGCCGATTGCACCGAAGATTTATCGTAAAAAGCATAGACCAATGCTAACAAACTGCTTTGCGGTTGATGAAAGTTTGTCAAAAGGTAATCAGTGACGTGGAATTCAAACCCGGGACGAATAAACAAACGCGTCTGACCAAAATATTGATCTTTCCCCTCGGCACTTTTACCCGTTTCAAAATGGAAGCCGTTTACTTCGGGGATCCGACCTTGTTGAAACAGGTAAAAACTTTCCAGGCTGCGCATGACCGTGGTGCCTAAAACAAATATTTTATGCCCCTGAGATTTTGCACTAGTGATTTCTGACCAAACCGATTCAGGAATACAAACTTCTTCAGAATGCATTTCATGCTGATCCAAATGAGCGACTTTAATCGGCAAAAAGGTTCCTAAGCCAACGTGCAAAGTGATTTCTAAAACGGCGACCCCCTTTTCTTTTAACGTGGTCAAGTCTTTTTGAGTAAAGTGCAAACTGGCGGTGGGTGCCGCTAAACTACCTTGAAGTTTTGCCCAGGCTGTCTGGTACCAGACGTTGTCTTCGGCTAGATTTTGGCGTGATTCGCGCAATTCTTGGATATAGGGTGGCAACGGCAACTGCGCATGCGATTCAAAATAGGCTTCATCGACCTCCTGGTTTAGTTCGACTATTTGGGGACGGCCCTTTTCCAACAGCCGCATTTGCAATCCCGACGGCAAATCAATCCAGGTATTTAAAGAAAATCTCTTGGCCGAAAATAAAACTTCCCAAATTAATGAATTTTGATGGCGAACGGAATGACCTAAAAATAAAATCTCCAGGTCGTTGTAAAAAATTCTTCGCTTCAACACTGCCGTATTGTTAACGACTAAAACATCACCCCGAGAAAACTGACTGAATAGTTTTTCTTTATCGATTTCTTCGGTTACTCCGTCTTTTGAAAACAAAATACGGGAGGGCCGAACCGGTGTCTTGGCAATAAGTTCGTTGGGCAGTTCGTAATGGAGATCACTTAAATTCATGGATCTGATTTACAATTGTTTCACTTTCGAAACAATATCTAATTTTTATCATAGGACTTCCAAGGGTGTTCCAAATCTACCTTCTTTTTGGAACACTTTGTTCCAAAACCCATTGTTTTTCTTTTAAGGGTGAAATAAAACTATTCTACAAGAAGGGAACAATCCCTTCAAACACGGGGGAACAAATGAAATCACTTATTATCTTAGCAATCACGGTTTTAGGTTTATCGGCAAAAGCACAAAGCATCGGATCTATCGGTTATGGTGGCACTGGCTGCCCAGCGGGAACTTTATCTTTAGATTACAGTGCAAACAATCAAGAAGTCGTTTTAAACTACGGCGGGTTTTTGGCACAAAGCGGTTTTCAAACCGGTAAAGCCATGGACCGCAAAACTTGCGCCTTAGCAATTCCGCTACGGGCACCAAGTGGATACCAAGTAGCGCTAGTGACAATGTCCGAGGGGCAAGTGTTTTTAAAACGCGGCGGTAAGGCAACCTTAAACTTGGAAAGTTTCTATGCCGGTTCAACTGGGGTTAAAAACTCTAAAGTGTATACTAAGGTGGGTTTGTCTAAAGTGGTCATCGCAGATCTAGGCAACACCATTGCTTGGAGCCAATGCGGAGCCAACACTAACCTAAGAATGAATTTATCTGCGTTAACACAAAAAGATGCTTCGGTTTATTTGGATCAATTACACTTTCAAATCTTGTTCAAACCATGCTCTTTGTAAGCGAAAAAACGATTATGTAACAAATCTGGAACATTTTGTTCCAGATTTGATTGGAACAACAACTGCAATTATAGAAAACAGGGAACTTACCTGGTGAAGACGGGGTCTAAAAAGGCCAAAAAGACACCAACTAAGTGGGGAATACAATGACCGAGCAATTAGCGATTCAAAGCAAACTGAGAAATCAGCTGTTGGATTTTCAGAAGAAAAATCCAGCTTTTTCGTTGCGTTCATTTGCTAAAAAATTACAAATGAGCCCCAGCAGCCTCAGTGAAATTTTAAATGGAAAAAGAAACGTTAGTAAAAAACTAGCGATTAAGATTTTAACCCGATTAGGTTCTGACCCAAAAGATCAGCATAAAATCATTCATTTGTTTGACTACCAAAAAGGTCAAACCAAAAAAGATAATGATTCGAAAATGAACTTTTTAGAACTTTCATCGGATCAGTTTCAAACATTAAGTCAGTGGTACCACTTTGCAATATTATCTTTGGCAGAAACAAAAGGTTTTGTGGCAGAGCCGTTGTGGATCGCTCGCCGAATTGGGATCAAACTCAATGAAGCAGAACAGGCGCTAGAGCGCCTGCAAAGATTGGGATTAATTGAGTGGAGCCGTAGCAAAAAAACTTTAAAGCTAACAAAGGGTCCACTCAGTACCTCTGACGACATTGCGAACTCGGCCGTAAAACAGTCGCATTATGAAGATCTAAAATTAGCGGCGGATAAATTAGATCAAGTCACTGTTGATGAAAGAGATTTCACCTCAGTCACGGTGGCAATAGATAAGACTAAATTGAACCAAGCTAAAAAGATGATTAGGGATTTCCAGGATCAACTTTCCGCATTTTTAGAAACCGGGACACAAACTGAGGTCTACAAAATGTGCTTTCATATTTTTCCACTAAGTCATAGTATTCACAAACCACGAGGGGAGGCGTTATGAAACGCACAATGAACATAGGCATTAGGAAGATTCCAAAGTTATTAACCATTAGTAAGACAGCGGCGGTTATGCTGTTTTTACTTTCATCAACTGGCTGGTCTGCTCACAAAGTGGGTAACGGCGGTGACTATATTCGAGGAACTTACATTCGAATGGGCGACGCTATTGTCGATTATTTACAGAACACCGAACAAGGGCAGATCCTGGTAAAAAATAATAAATTGGATATCAACGATCTTGATTCCAGTTTAGATATTGAAAAGATCGCGGTCAGCGACCAAGTTCTTCGCGACAATACGGGTTCTGTGGTGGAAGCCATCGGAGTTCCAGACAAAGTTACTTTAAATAAAGAATCTTGGTTTGGTCATTTTGAAAAATCACGCGATATTTACTATTTGGTTTTTCATGAAATGCTAAGATCTGCTGCTATCAACGATGATAATTATGTGATTTCGGGCGCGGTTTTTCCATTCCCGATGTCAAAACGGATCGATTCTAAAATCGTCCCTACCCTTCCTTTGATTGCAGAAGATAATTTAGCCGGAATCTTTGATTTAAAAAATGTTACCTTAGGTGGTAATGGTTGCACAAAAAATTCGGCGACGCGAGTAGAATTCGATCAAGAAAAAAACATCTTAGATGTTTCCAGCCAAACCTTCCGTGCCGAAGTTTGGAGTAGCAAAAAGATCGATCGTAAAACTTGTCAGTTAGCGATTCCGGTTTCGTTGCCTAAAAACAAACGCCTAGTTATTTCACAAATTGATTTATTAGGTAAGGTAGATATTTCCGGCGCAACGACAGCCCAGTTAACTTTTGAAGCCTTTTTAGCGGGAACGACGGCAGCGACGAAAACTCGCTCATTCGCAACTCAAAATGGCGGACAGTTATACGGTAAAGTCCTGACTCGCCGAACTGACGTTTTGAAATCTAAGTGTGGAATGCCAGACACGATTAGATTAAATTCTAGTGTGCTTGCCAAAGGCGGCAATAACGCTAAAATTGAAGGCCTTAGCGTTGATCAAACGAGTCTGTTTTTATCACTGGAAGATTGCGTTCAATAATTAATGTTTTTGATTGGGCCCTGCTGATTCAACCAACTGTTCATTTGGTTTTTTTAGCGGGGCTTTTTTTATTCAATCCGAAGAATAATACCAAACGGATTGCGAAACTAATTTTTGGGTTAGCGTTAGGCAAAAAAAAAGCGGAGCTTTCGCTCCGCCGATCGATTGGGGAACCACCTAACCCACTCGACCTTAAAACCATTGGGGGAAAAAATGAAAACCAAGCACTTAACCTGGCATCGCTGTTTTGCGATGCTAAATACCGCAGCATTCTGCACGCTCTGCCTTCTGAATCCTTCAAAAGGTGCGCATCGTTCTCAATTATAAGACGATCCACCTAGTTAAAGTGGTTAAATAATTTTTTCCTGTAAGTGCTTGATTTGTATAACACTAGACCATATTTAATTTTGATCCGACCTATAAGCCTACTCTATTTTTAATCTTATAAGGAAAGAATCCAATTGCTTAGAATCGTGAGGCCATTGGTGTCCACGCCGTGTTTTTGAAAAGCAAAATCGGGCGGCATTTCTGAATTAGTTACTCTTTGATAAATGTAACTGTTTGCCAAGTCATGCGGTGTGATTCGAACTGTGCCCCCCATGTTTACGGTGTTGGCGTAAGCATTTTCGGCTGTGACAGCGCTGGTACCAGAAATGTGGTTCATTTGAAAAGTAGCCTGCGCAAGGCCTGCGGGACTATGGCAATGAGCACAGTTGGCCTGCAAGTACCCTAGTGCCGCCTTAGCCGTGGCATCCCCAGCAATTTCATCCAATGTGGTCGGCGCCTGTGTTAACCAAGGTAAAACATCGGCTGTCGATAAACTTAATCCCTCTGTATGATTATTTGAAAGCTGTAGATAATTAAATCCCAATGGAGTATCCGCAGCTCCCTGATGACAAGCCGTACACTTCCCTAAAGCCGGAACAGTGTAGTCGCCAATGTGATTAATTCTTTCATAGTCTACTCCAGTAACCGCGTGAATTCCATCAGTTGTAGGGTCA
>JAYVAZ010000544.1:0-9165 GCA_043750675.1 Pseudobdellovibrionaceae bacterium
CGTCGGTGCGCCACTGATGCCGGGTTTGCTTTTGATAATTTCGGGCAATTGATTTTTGATATCTTGCAAAGTGAGATGTTTTTTAAAAGTATTTTCGGCCCGAGCAAGACTTATCATCTCGTCTATTTTTTTCTCGGTCGATTTTTGCAATTTTTGTAATATATTTTCTTTATCTCTTTCTAAAGACTGCGACAAAGCTTCGTATTTTTGTTTTTCAGCTTTGGCCTTCTTTTGGTCGTCCAAATATTGCGATCTTAATAGGTTCATATCAGTTTTAATTTGTTCGATTTCATACATTTGGTTTAATCGGGCTTTTGAAGTCGGTGATAATAACTCTACAGCGCGGTCTAAAATACCTTGCGGGAATCCTACGCGTTTAGCCGTTTGAATTGCTAGGGAGTCACCGGGGACCCCAGGAATATAGTGGTAGGTCGGTTTACCTGATCCTCGATCATATTCTAAACTTCCATTCAATACCGGAGATTCATGACTCCAGCCAATTTTAAGTGGAGTAAAATGCGAGGTCATAACGGCAAAGATTTGGTTTTTTGCGAAAACTTCGATGCAACTTCGGGCCAAGGCGCTGCCTTCTTCAGGATCAGTAGAACCACAGATTTCATCGATAAACACGATGCTGTTGTAGCCCCGCAGTTCCATCGC
Organism: Pseudobdellovibrionaceae bacterium; assembly: GCA_043750675.1. Classification (GTDB taxonomy): domain Bacteria; phylum Bdellovibrionota; class Bdellovibrionia; order Bdellovibrionales; family Bdellovibrionaceae; genus JAYSSX01. Next base: position 661 of record JAYVAZ010000544.1, read on the forward strand.
TTTTTCCAGAACTTTTAAGTGGGCGGCAAACGTGCTAAGTTCTTCGGAGACGTTCTGCGAGTCACCAATACCAACTAAAATACTTTTGAAAAATGGCAACTTTGAATTTACGTCGGCGCAAATCGGCAATCCGCAGAGTGCCATTTGAATGGCCAGTCCAATGGATTTCATTAAGACGGTTTTTCCACCCGCATTTGGTCCCGATAGCAGCAAAATAGATTTTGATTTTTGCAACTGCACTGTGTTTCCGACCACGTTTTTATTTTGGAAAAGCATCAACGGATGTTTAATATTTTTTAATAGTATTTCATCTTCGCTAAACTCGAACGCCTGAGCGTTTACGGCGATAGAAAATTGGGACTTCGCCAACAATATATCGGTCGCTGCCATTTGTTCGCGTGATTTTTGAAACTGGGCATGTTGTCCGTGCAAATAATATGAAAGTTCAGTCAACAAGCGTTCTACTTCGTCTTCGATTTCTACTTCAATTTGGCGCAGGCGATTATTATTCGGAATAATAGTTTCTGGTTCAATGAAAACCGTTTGTTTGGTCTGACTACTTCCATGTATTACACCGGCTAAATAATGTTGCATTCCGCTTTTTACCGGTACCACCCAGCGGCCATCACGAGTCGTAACAAATTTATCCTGTAAAAGACCGTCCATCTGATGATCGTTAACTAAACGCTCCAACGATTGGTGAATAAATTTCGCTAAAGTTTCTTTTTCTTTGGATAATTGAAAAAGTTTTTCGGAAGCGTCCATTCGGATGTCGCCTCTTGGTGTTAAAACTTGGTCAATGGCAGAAAGCGGTTCGTCAGCATTCATTAATTGTGCGAATAGGTTTTTCGACCAGCTGTTGGGGACTGCTAACAAAGACTCCCGCAGGGCTAAAACTTCATGACAAAAATGACGAACGTCCTTCATTTCTAATGTTGTCAGTACGGATTTTTTCTTAATTCGTAAAAACCAGGGCTCGAAAAAATCAAGACTTTCCATAAACGGGCGAACCCCGGTTTGGATTAATGCTTGGGCGCTGAAAATTTGTTCCATCATTTGTTTGGCTTCGTTAACCTGCTCAAAACCTGTCGTTTTCGCAATGGACAATTTGCCCGTGCCACTGGTTGCAAAGCCTTCGATGGACTTCAGGATTTCTTTCCAATCCAAATGATGTAGATGTGAATTGTTCATATTTAAATTCTTTTTCTTTTTATAAAGCCAATTAACAGAAGAATAAATAGTCCAATTACATAACCTTGAGTATATAAATTTTGATATTTAGTAAAAAAAGTCAGGGGACTATGTGATTTAATCGGAATGTCATAATTATAAAAACCTTCGGAATTTATTTTAGAACGTTCTAAAATGTCGCCATTGGCCAATGACACGGAAGTAATGCCCGTATTGGTACTGCGGACCATTGGGCGACGGTTTTCTATACCTCGAGCCAAAGTCATAATCAAATGTTGGTGCGGCTCGAAGGTTGGACCAAACCAGGAGTCATTGGTGACATTAACTAAAAAATCCGAACCCTTCTGGGTCGAACCGGCCGCAAAATCAGGGAAAAGACTTTCGTAGCAGACTTGGGGCCCAATTTGAAGATCGTTAAACGGGATGGCCACTGGGCCGACTCCGCGGCCAAAACCGGTTCCACCAGGATTCAGTTTTGCTAATATCGGAAACACGTCTACTAAAGGAAGTGTTTCCCCGAAAATCAGTAATCGAGATTTTCGATGAGTTGCACCTAACTGGGCACCATTTTCGTCCAACAGAAATAATCCATTGTAATCAACGGCGCGTTTTGCGCCGACGGCGGGATCCTTGGAGTAGGCGCCGGTTAATAAAGGTTTTTTGATTTTTTTTATAAATTCTAAAAGCATTTGTGGGTATTTTTTACTGATGTAATGGGTGTCTAATTCATCAGGAAAGGCCGATTCTGGCCAAACGAAAAGTTCGGTATTTGGAAATCGCGCTAAGGCCGCTTCTGTTAGTTGGAAGTATTTTTGGATAATATCGTTTTGAAAACCCATTCCTTTTTCGGCGTATAGTTTTTCAAAGTTTCCAATGTTTCCTTGAATAACGGTTACATTTAAATTCTTATCCGTTTGGCTCCAATAGTTTTTCTTTTGTTTGCCGATCGCCAGCAATGCAATCAGTAAGACGACAACGACACTAACGACCTTCCAATCGATTTTTTTGACGTCCTGGAAGCCGATAAACAACATGGCATTGGTGACCATCACTAAAAAGCTAAGTCCCTGGAATCCCAACCAGTCGGCATTTTGAAAAATGTCGATGTTGCTCCAAAAAAAGGTGTAACCCAAGTGCCAGGGAAAAATACTGGGCCAAAAGATTTCAAAAAGAATGTACAGAAAGCAGTGGATCGCCAAGGTCAGTTTCAGCGACGTGCCTAATTTCATCTGTACCCACTTAGTTAAGACTAAGCTGCAGGGGATATACAAATGCATCACTGCGGCAAACAGGATGGTAACTAGGACGGCCACCCATCCAGGCATGAATCCAAAATCGCGAGCATTATAAAAAATCCAATGGAAACCAATTAAGGTAAGGATGAACTGGCTTAGCCAACCAGCTAAAAAAATTTCTTTGAAGCTTTTGGCTTCAAGAAAGACAAATCTCCAAAGTGGAATGAAACAAAAAAGAACTGCCCATGGAAAAAAGGGAACGTAACTGGTGCCGACCATTAAACCGGTTAGTGAAGCCAAATAAATAAGTTTTTGATTTTTATTGAAATATTTCATTTTTAATATCAGACTTAATTATGGCTATGAATGTAGATTTGGATCAAGAAAAAGCAAAAGAAAATACTAAGAATTCCAAGGTTTTAGATTCTAAAGCCGCGGATATGGTTCTTTTGCGCTGTCCTCGATGCAATAAACTGTATAAATATGCCCACAATGAGGTTTTTAGTGAAAATCCTCAGTTTCAGTGTCACTCCTGTTCTGCTGAATTTACGGTCAATTTTAAACAAAAACATCAAGGTCAGCTGACGACTAGATTACTGCATTTAAACGCTAATAAAATATCTAAAACGACATTGGTCAATGAAATTTTACCGTGTCCGAAGTGTGGTTTTAAACAAAGTGCTCGCCTTAAAGAGTGCAGTCGATGTCGTATTGTTATCGGGAAATATGATCCGGTTTCCAAGATAAAGGGTGAACCCCATTATTTGGTGAAAGCTTGGAAAGATCTTCTAAACGATTACGATAATGTGGCCAAACATCTTTCTTTTGTTGATCAGTGCGATGATTTACAAGCCGTACCTTTTGCTTTAAAAAAGTATCAAATGTTAAAAGAAGCTCAGCCGCAAGATCCATTGCCAAATCAAATGATGAAACATTTGATGTTGAAAAAAATTGGTGAAAGGCTGAACAAAGTTTCTTTTTTCCGTCGTTCTTTTAGTTTTGTAGAAAATGTAAATTGGTTGCGAATACGAACCATTGGTCCTTGGATTTTTTATACTACAATAACAGTATTGGGTTTTTTAAATCCATCTTTACGGAATTTGATCAGCATGGGCATCGCGCTGACTTTTCTGCACGTCGGAGTGCTTTTTTTCCTAAGGGGTAAAATCACACTCGACGATTTCTGGAACTAGATATATAAATAGACTTCAAAAATCTCGAACAGCAAACTCGTTTTTGAAGTCTATTTATTCGCACAATTAATATTTTAGAGATCGCCAAATGAAAGCTCATACATTCCCCGTATCGATCTTAACACCGGGCGATGCCCGGCGCGAAAAATTAATTTTTATTATTGGTAGCTGTCTTACTTTCCATACGAAGAAGTAAATTCTTGCCGAAGGTGGCTACTTGACGCCCGTTATCAGCCTGAGCTTCCGGATCGACAGTGAATTGGCGGCGTGTAGCGTTTGCTACGATAGCGCCACTGACCGAAATATTATCATCCAAAATAGTCAAAGCTTTGAATAAATTCAATCGGCGAGCCGTACGGGTTTTGTTCATCAAAGTGGTTTGGCCGTCGCCTGTTGCTAAGATGTATTTTTTGACTTCGTAAGGATCGATATTTTCTTTGTGAGCCATTACTAAAACCGCAGCACCAGTTACGAAAGCCGTTGCCTGTGAGGTACCGGTCATGTACCCGTAAGAGTTGTTTGGTAAAGTAGATAGTATGTTCTGACCTGGAGCCGCTATATCTACGGTTTCTACACCATAATTACTAGAAGGAAGAACTTCCGTTCCAGGATCAACAGCAGTTACCGAAATAATGTTATTTAAACCATAATCAGCTGGAAAATATTTGTGCTGGTCCGAATTTGAACGTTCATTTCCTGCCGCTGCTACAAATAAGATTCCTTGCGCTTTGGCTTCTATAATGGCGGCTTGTTCATCAGCGCTAAATTCAGTTCCACCACCAGAATAGTTGATGATGTTGGCGTGCATTTTAACCGCGTACTTAATAGAGTTAATTGTGTTTTTCAAATTGTCGGTACTAGGAACTTTAGGATCATAGTATTTTAATATCATTAAACTAACTTTTGGAGAGATTCCAGCAATACCTTTATTATTCGAGGCTTCGGCGCCAATAATTCCGGAAATATGAGTTCCATGGCCATGGTTATCGGTAAGGTCATTATTGTTAGAAACAAAATTCCAGCCAGTGACGTCGTCTACGAATCCATTGCTATCGTCGTCCACACCATTGGTGGCTTTGTTTCGCCCTTTAGCATCTAGCCCTGTTTCACCAGGATTTTGCCAGAAATTATTTTTTAAGTCTTCGTGATTTACGTCTGCGCCCGTATCAATGACCGCTACTACGATTTTTTTGCTTCCTTGAGAAACATCCCAGGCTTTGGCGGCATCGATCTTTTTTAATCCCCAAGCTTGGTTGATCGCGGGGTCATTCATCATAACCTGCGGTTCATCTTCAACTTCTTTAACTTTATTTTTAGCTTCGCCTAATTCTTGTTGGCGAGTATCTTTCTTTTTTGAGGCAAGGTTTAAGCTTCCAATCTGACCCGAATGAAATACAACGTAAGATCCCGCACCAATAATAAGAGCCGTAGCAGCTATAAACCATTTGTACATGTTGCCTCCTGAACTCTTATATGAGCAATAGGGGGGCCACGCGATTCCCTAGTTGAGGCAGCTTAAGTGGCTAATATCATTAAATTATCACTGTGAAGTAGATATACGCTCTGTTACGGATTTGAATGCCTGTAAACCTTGTAGACACTGATCCGGGAACTTGGTCTTCGATTCAGGCTGTTTAAGCCGGCTGTAAAAGATGAAGTTTCTTAGGATCAGTTTAACATAGGATCTGGTTTCATCGTAAGGAATGTCTTCGATAAATTCGATGGGATCTTCTTTAAAGCGCGAGTTCACCCAGTTTATTACTGCCTTATCGCCGGCATTATAAGCCGCAGACATAAGAATCAGCTGGCCATTATATTTCTCCGACAGACTTTTTAATAAGGATGCGCCGATCTGGATATTCACTTCCGGTTTATACAAATCTTCAAAATGCGAAATGGAAATTCCAGTCAAACCCTGCTGTTCTCGGGCAGTAGATGGAATCAATTGCATCAGGCCAAAGGCATCAGCCGGGCTTCTTGCCAGGGGATTGAATGCCGACTCTTGACGTATAATGGAATAGATCAGTTCGGACTCAATAGCGAACTTTTCGGCATTGTGTTCAATAAGTTCATCAAATTTTTTAGGGAATAATAAATAAGGATTTTCCGACAGTTGTTTTGATTTGAGATCGGAAGATAACGTTCCAATTTGCGAGAATAAAGGTAAGTACAACCCCGCACGAGCATAAGACTTCAAATAAAACAGCCACTCCGGCGCCGAAGTTTCCAATTTCAAGTTTTGAGTTTTGAATTTAAGGAATCTTTCTAGAACATCGCTTTCTTCTGTGACAACTAAGGCATCAATGAAGTTTTTAATAGAATCGTCGATTTGAATTTCGGCCATCGGTGTTGTTGATTTCAATGCTGGCATTTCCAAGTTTAATTCCCGAAAGGAAAGTAATCCGTAAAATCCTATAGGATCTAATGCGGTTAAATTGGCGAATTCAAGTTTGGCTTCGTCTTCTTGAAGAGCCGATTTCAAAGTTTTTGCATACCAGAAATGGAAACGATTTTTGTCGAAGGGATCTTGAGTTTCTTCCTTTAAAGTTTTAAAAATTAACTTGGCTTCTTGAAACTGTCCCAATTTCCTTAAATTCCAACCTTTAGAAAATTGAATTTTATAGTAAAGAGTATTTTTTTCTTTTAAGTCTGCGAGCGCTTTGTTGAAGGATTCAATCGCTGCCGAATAGTTCATTTCTTCTTCTTGCATACGGGCTTTGATAAAGTATATTTCGGCAAGGCGACTAGAGCCTTTAAGGTTTTTAATTGCTTGCTCTAGAACTTTTTCAGCCTGAGAATTTCGGCCATCCGTCCACAGCGAACGCGCCCATATCGAGTAAGACTCGTTCAAATCTGCGGCTCGAAGTGACCGTTCGGAATCATCTAAACCTTTGGTTTTGTATTGCTTTAAAATCCAGTTGGTAACTTTTTCTGCGTAAACGATGTACTGATCTTTTTTTTGATCTAATTTGTAGCTAAAACGTAGATTTTTTTGGGCCTGTAATTTTTCCGGATAACCAAAGTTTTTAGAATTAATTACCTTTTCAAAAAGGGAGCGTGCTTTGCTGAATTGCCTTTGATTCATCCAATCTTGTGCAATCTTTAAAGTCATTTCGGATGTTGGATTTTCAATAAACCGCGGAGCCACCTTTGTTAATCGACTATTCAAATCCTGTTTCAATTCGGCATCGTTATTGTCGATCGCAATATTAAGTGCCGCTTGTAGAAATTCAGTTTTTTCTTTAGTGCGATCACTGAACTGGGATTTTTTGATTAAAACTTGAATCTTTAGTTTGTAGTCTTTTTCTTTTTCGGATTTCAAACTGAGGCGCTGAAGATCTATTTTTTGATAATAAGGGCTATCTAGAATCATAGTCTGTGTTACTTCCGGTAAAGAGGAAGTGTCTTCGCAATTAATGTGCGCCCGTAGCAAGGCCAAGTCTTTAAGAACAAAAGTCTGTGAAAATGCCAGCGCCTTGTAATTATCACAACTGGAAGCCTTTGCAGACTTCTCCATACTTCGCGCTAAAATGTATCTTTGAATTTCGTGATCTTTGCGTAATAAAGAGATATCGGCATCATCACTTTTTTTAGAAGTGTTTTGGCAGCTGGTAACCAGTACCACTATCGTGATTAGAGTCCATTGTATTAAAAACATATTTATTAATTATAGTGGACTCTTTATCAGAGTAAAGTTTTGGTTAGACTAAATAAGCTTTTTCTAGACGAGCTATTCTTTCCTGTAAAGGTGGGTGAGTACTAAATAACGCCATCACTCCGCCCGGCTTGTTTGATATTTTCAAACTGGAAACACTGGAGTTATCCGGTGCAATCTGAGCAAACTGGCCCTGGAGGCGGCGCAAACCATTAATCATAGCCTGACGTCCAGCTAATTTAGCGCCACCCGCATCCGCACGGAATTCCCGATAGCGGGAAAAAGTAGCAACTAATATTGAACCCAGCAAAGAAAAAACGATATCCAACAAAATGGTTAAACCAAACTGAATAGCGTATTGATTTTTTTCGTCAGACTGTGACGCGACAACTTTGGCAATAATCCTTGCAAAAAACATTACGAATGAATTCACTACGCCTTGAATGAGCGTCATCGTAACCATGTCTCCATTCGCTATATGACTGATTTCGTGGCCGAGGACTCCATACACTTCTTCCTCATTCATTTGATTTAACAAACCCGTACTGATCGCCACTAAAGAGTTATTTCGGCTAGGGCCGGTGGCGAAGGCATTGATTTCGGGACTGTCATAAACACCGACTTCGGGCATCTTCTGCAGACCGGCTTTGGTAGCTAAACTGTGAACTCGAAAAACCAGTTCTCTGGCTTTGGCATCGGATCCATGGGGGTCGATGACTTGCACATTGTAGGCGCGTTTAGCGATGAATTTAGACATCAAAAGGGAAATAAAGGCGCCACCGAAACCCCAGAATGTACAAAACACCAGAAGGGGAATGTAATAACCTCCGTACTGATTAATTCCAGTGAAAGCGACAAATAGATTATAGGCGATACTAATAGTAGTAATAACTAAGATGTTTGTTAAAACAAACAACCCGACCCGTTTAAACATAGACGTATACTCCTTTTTAACCTGCTAGGCTTAATTTGAGTATTGAAAAGAAATTGTCAATGTTTGCGGATCAACCTGAGCATGCACCTTACCGCCGTCTTTAATTTTACCAAACAGGAGTTCGTTCACTAGCGCCTTTTTTATGTGCTCGTCAATTATACGTCCCAGCGGGCGAGCGCCGTAAATATTTGTTTGCGCCTTGTTTTGAATCCAAGTAACTAGGTCTGTATCATAAGTAAAAAAGACCCCTTTTTGACTTAACATCATTTTTAATTCATCCAGGAATTTGGCTGTGAC
>JAYVAZ010000545.1:0-3622 GCA_043750675.1 Pseudobdellovibrionaceae bacterium
TAGGCCTTTTTGCAAATAACCATAGGACCGTTACCGCTATTGGCGCGAGTAATAGAAATCTTGTAGTCTAACGAGTGAGTTTCTGTAATCGTTTCAAACTGATTGCCTTCGCCGTTAGCAATATCATGTGAATAAGTCATTGGCGTTGATAAAGTCTTTGGTACCCAGTGTGCACATTGACCGTGGTCACCATTTGTCGAACCCACACAAAGTAATACTGGTTTCGCAGTGTAAAGTGTATTTCCATCGACGCATACGCCATCAACAGATACAAAAGTAAATGTCGGCGCAAATTGAATTTTGGGAAAAGAAGCGACTAAACTGTAGTTTGAATTGATTTGATCCCAAGACTGATCGCAAACATTTGCAGCGAATCCTTGAGTAGATACTAAGGTAATTAAGGTAGCTAGAGCCGGTAATAATGCTTTCATAATTTCTCCGTTGGTTTGGTTTTTGGGGATAGTCCCCGAATGAACTTCAAATACTAACCGAAGGCAGTTTACGCAAGATTGAATTGATATCCTAACACAGTTTTAATAAACAACGCTGGACGCAATGGATCTTGTCCGTCATTAACCCTTCCATTCAGGACAAGTCCAAAAGTGCTTGCGGATATGACGTAAGTCGATGTTGGGGATATGAATGCTAAAATTAAGATCAAAATCGACGCTTAATTTGTTAACATCTATGCATGATAAAATTAAAAACTGGGATGATCTTTTTTGCTACTTTTGTTTTCGGGACTGCCGCAAACGCCTTGGATAAATCCAGCTTGACTGTCGTTACTCACGCTGACTGGCCGGGATTTACCAAAACAGCTGATGCTTTGACGCCGTTGTTTCAGCAGGGGGGCTATTCCAATACTCCGTTGATATTTAATACTAAAGAGCCAGTAAAAAATAGGACCCCCGGTATTCCTTTGGAAGTGATTCAGAAGGAAGTTGCCAACATGATGGGCGATGGAAAAAAAGACAGCATTCTGTATCTGTTAGACCATGCCTGGTTTGATGATAAGAATCCTCGTCACCCTGGAACTCCACAGACCGGCATGTATATCTCTGGCGAAAAGGGGAAACCCTATGTCCGCCTTTACATGAGCAATTTGGCTGAAGATATTAAAAAAATTAAACCCGCCGAAAAAAGATTAAGACTGATCGGGGATTTTTGTTATGGGAATTCAGTGCATGAAGTGTCTATCGCAAACAAGAATACTTGCAGCCTGGGTATGGGTGACGTTGAGATCAGTTACGTCGGGATGGAATCAAATGAAACGTCTAAAGCGATGATTTCCAATATCACCGATAAAAAGAATGATTTTAATAAAAATGGTAAAGCCAGCCTGCTGGAATCTTATCTACTTTTAGCCCTGAATAATGTTTCCTATAGTGATTTTGGGGCACCCGGTAAAGACAATTTATATTCGATGAGCCTATCATCCATGCATTACGCACAATTACTTACCGGGAAACCTAATTCGTTTGCGCGCCATGAGAATAAAGATGATCAGGGTTTAGAAGGAACTCTGCAGGAATTGCAGGCAGCCATGTTTGCCTGCAAAGAAATCGATTCTAATAATGTGACTGGTCTGACCGATGCGGAAGTTTCCCAGCTAAGAGGCGTAAAGGCCAAGTGTGAATTATGTACACGGGCGGAATCGACCCAAGCCGATGTGTTGAAAAAATTGGACCCGATTCTGGAAGCTCTAAAAAAAGATGGGCCAACCTATCGCTTATCACCGGCGGAATGGGAAAAGTTGCCATTGGATTATCAAAATGCGTTTAAGTTAATTTTGGAAAACGCAAAAAAGAATTTTGCCGGGGATCAAGTAATTATCGAAAAGATGTTAGGGCAGATCAAAGGATTAAGAACGAAATGGAATCAACTCAGTGACGAATATCAGTCTTGCATCGAAGAAAAAACGAAAGACTGCAGCAAATCAAAACTACAATTGGAATTGTTAGAGACCAACGGAAAGATTCGGGCCGAAATTGCTAAAATTAGAGACAAAATTAGCTTCTTTAGAAAACCTTATTTTATTCTGCAAAAATTTAAAGTATTGGCGAAGGCTTTAAGTGAGGCTAAACCTAATGAAGTGGCAAAACTAAAAGAGCTGATGGCCTGCGAACAGGATGGTATGTAATGAAATGCTTAATTTCTTTTTTTATTTTAATAAGTGTTTCGTTCCAGGCAAAAGCTTTTACTGACGATTGCGGAACCTTTAGCGAAAAGGGGATTCTGCGTTTGCTAGGGAAACAGTTCGTTTTCTTCATTACGAAAACACCGCAGCCCAGATTGAATTCAAGTTGGCCGAATCAAAGTTATTAAAGTCAGAAATGAATGGCGTAGCAGTACAATTAAGGTTTAAAAAAGCCGCACGTTGCGATTTTAATTGCATGGCCGAAGTTGAAACCATCGAAAAGGTCTTATCGCCCTTTGAAGACATTCCTTTTAAATCACCGGGACAGTTTACCGCCCTTCAAAAAAGAAACTGCTTAAAATAAAAGACCGGAAATTCTTTCCGCTAGCAGGCTAAACGCTTTTGATTCCGCCGAATCGATGTCGCTTTCATAAATAGGAACTCCGGCCTCACTTCCGACTGAAACATTGGGATGGAAGGGGACTTCGCATAATTTGGCGATATGTTTTTCTTTTAGGTAACTTTCTAGTTCGCCCTTTGGAAACAGCTGCATTTTTTCCCCATTAACCGGATTTAATAGGAAAGACATGTTTTCGACCATACCCAGAATTTTAACGCCGGTTCGGTTCCACATATCAATGGCTTTTTTTACGTCAATTAAAGAAACGTTCTGAGGGGTGGTGACCATCACTGCGCCCGCCAATGGAATTTTTTGTGCTAAGGAAAGCTGTACGTCTCCAGTGCCCGGCGGAAGATCGACAATGAGAAAATCTAACTCTCCCCACTTTACATCACGGAGAAATTGGTCCATTGCCTTGAACAGCATGGGTCCGCGCCAAACCACGGCTAAGTTTTCTTCCACTAAAAAACCCATACTCATTAATTTAATTCCATAACGTTCAATGGGTTCAATTTTTTGTTCACTGTTAACTAGTGGTTTTTGATTAAGGCAACCTAACATTCTAGGAATCGAGGGACCGTAAATATCTGCATCTAATAAACCAACCCGATACTTTTTTGATAGGGCCAAAGCAAGATTCGTGGATACCGTGCTTTTTCCGACGCCACCTTTACCCGAACTAACGGCAAGGATATGTTTCACTCCGGGAATAGGTTGTTGCTGATCGAAGGGGTTCTTTGTGGTGGTTTGCATAATAAATCCTCTTGCTAGTAAAGGCTGGACATCGAATAATAGAAAATAGATGTCTAGCCAAGTGTTTTTATGGATGAATTTAATACTAGCAGTCTTTTTTGTGTGGCTGTTTTTTGTCTTACGCAAAAACAGGAGTCGACCGGCGCGTTTAAACCTAAAAAACTCTTGGAAGGGTTTTGGTCTTCCCAAGGTCACGCCCGGAGGTCCAAAAGTGCAGCGACCTGGTGGATATTACCCCAAATCTAAATCGACTGTGGATCCTATTAACGTGCGCGAACTGAACGTCGTATTTATGTATAACGGACATGATTGGGATGCTTTTCAGGTTTTGG
>JAYVAZ010000546.1:0-5456 GCA_043750675.1 Pseudobdellovibrionaceae bacterium
AAAATGCCACGGTTGTCTGGGACGATACCGATATGGACAAGGCCATTTACGAAACTTTGGTAGGATCCTATTTGACGGCCGGACAAAGATGTTCTGGCACCAGTCGAATTTTAGTTCACGAAAAAATTGCGGAAAAATTTACCGATCGTTTTTACCAGGCGGCGAAACGTCTGACTATTGGACATTGGAGCGAAAATCCATTTATGGGTCCACTGATTACAGCCGCTTCCGTAGAAAAATACATTCGTTTCCAAGAAATAGCGAATCGTGAAAATTGTGAAATGCTAATGCGTGGAAAAAAATTGGAATTGAAACATAAAGGACATTATGTGACGCCAAGTATTCACTTGGTTAAGCAGTATGATCCGAATTCGGTTTATCAAAAAAGTGAAATCTTCGGACCAAACGTAGCCATTTATACTGTAAATGATTTTGACCAAACACTAAATATCGTCAACTCAACTGGATTTGGGTTAGTGATGGCTTTGTTTACGAAAAATAAATCTTTATATGAAAAAAGTTTATTGGAAGCCAAAGTCGGAATGGTGAATTGGAATCGCACTACCAATGGTGCTAGTTCTAAACTTCCATTTGGTGGAATGGGCAAGTCAGGTAATGACCGCGCCAGTGCGCATTTCGCGATTCAGTATTGTACGGTTCCGGTGGCAAGTTTGGAAGATGGAACTGATTTTGATATCAGCAAGATTTTACCCGGGATTCCTGCGGACAGTTTAAAATAATTTTAAAGGATTTAAGTTTGAAAAAATTAGTTTCATTTATTTTTGTACTGTGTTTATTACTTGCGGTATCCGTTTTTTTCGTTATTAAACAGTTGAATACAAAAAATTCTGGTACTAATGAAGAAATTGTTTACGAAGTGTTGGTGGGCAATTCTTTTACGGCTACTGCTAAAAACCTAGAACGCGATGGTTTGATTCCCAATGCAACTTTTTTGTCTATTTATGCTCGCGTTACCGGCGGTGCTGGCAGAATGAAAGTAGGAGAATACCTATTAAACAAAAACATGTCTCCTATCGAAGTTTACCGAGTTCTAATTTCAGGAAAAAGTATTAGCCGAACTTTTACGGTCAGTGAGGGTTTAAACGTATTTGAAATAGCGGAACTTTATGAAAAACAAGGTTTCGGAGTTAAAAATGAATTTGTAAAATGGTGTTTTGATAAAACTTTTATCGCTTCCTTATTTAGTGAGTCCGTTGATGCAGAACAACTGAAGAAAATTTACAGTTTGGAAGGTTACCTATTTCCGGAAACTTATAGTTTGACCAAATACACGGACACTAAGACGCTAATTAAAAACATGGTTGAACTGTTCCTAAGAAATTATCAGTCAGTCGAGGTCCCTGATATTTATAAAAGTTGGACTCGGCATCAGATCGTGACTTTGGCATCCATCATTGAAAAAGAGACCGGGGCCACCGAGGAACGACAAATTATTTCATCGGTTTTTCACAATCGATTACGAAAAGATATGATGTTGCAAACCGATCCAACGGTCATCTATGGTAAAACTATGTTAACCGGGAAAACAGTTATTAATATTACTCGGGAAGATTTAAGAACTAAAACAAAATACAATACCTACACAATGAAGGGGCTTCCTCCCGGCCCAATTGCAAATCCAGGTTTGGCCGCAATAAAAGCAGCTGTTAATCCTAATTCAACCACCTTCTTATATTTTGTAAGCCACAATGATGGAACCCATGCCTTTTCTCAAGATTATGAATCCCATCAAAGGGCTGTGGGGACTTATCAGTTGGATCGTAAAGCGCGAGTTGGAAAAAGCTGGCGTGATTTAAAACAAAAAAAACCTAGTAGTGTTGAGAAGAATTTACGGGATAATTAGAACTTCCTAGGACTTCCTTTTTTTGGTTTTGAAAAAATATTTTCAATGACGTTGACGATACCTTTTGCAGTAAAGGGTTTTTCGATTATGTCAGATACACCTAAATCGTTAGCTGCGGCCACCAAGTTTTTATCAGAGAATCCAGTTAAAAGTACAGTAGGAGTATCTATTCCGGCAGCACGAAGAGATTTAATTAATTGAAGGCCTGGTATTTTAGGCATATTCACGTCAGTGACTATTAGATCAAAAACATTTTCTTGGATTTTTTTTAAGGCTACTTCAGGACAACTGCAAAATTGAACCTCTGGGTAAGTAGCGGCAATAATTTCATAAAGAATCTCTCCAATCTCAACTTCGTCATCAATAATCAGAATTTTTTTAGATTGCATAGGCCCTTAATTATAATTTAATTGAATCTGAATTCAACTTAACAAATACTTGTAAAGAAGGATCATATTTATAAATGTTTAGCCTTGGAATAAGGTTATTGTCAAATGTAGGTGCTATTATTTCTTGAACTCGGTCACCGTCTAAGTCCTCAAACGCTAAATTGGCTGCGTTGCCGTGGTAATTAAAATATCCATCCTTTTTGTCTGGAAGAATTACACGGTATTTGAATGTAGTGTTCTGAGTTTTACGATCCAAATCATAAATTTCCAGTGACAAAGAATCTACTGTTTTCACTTTGACAACAGATATCCAATCATTATTTCCGGTAATATCTGCTTCGGCCACATTTAAAACAAGGCGTTCGTTTTCTACCAGCAGTGAAAATATTTTTTCTTTTACAGAAGGAATTAAGTTTGCAGCGATCAGCAAAAGTAAAATTAAGAAAAGTCCACCGAATGCAGCAACAAAATTTTTGTTTTTTTCTACCGCTAGATAATCTGAGGTTTGTTTTTTAAGAGAATCAATGTACTTGCCCATTAAATTATTTTACACTGTTTATTCTATGAAAAAAGAAGAATTTTATAATTTAATTGAATCTAGAAAGTCCATTCGAAAATTTAAGACCGAAGTCCCTGATCTAGCTTTGATAGAAAGGGTTTTAGGGGCGGCGATACATGCTCCCAGCGGAAAGAATCGTCAGAATTGGAGATTCTTTGTTGTAAGTGGGAAAAAACGGGATGAATATTTGGAATATTCAAAAAAGTCCTGGTTAAACATCAAAGACATTCTAGTTACCCGTCTAAAGCCGTCCTTGTATGAATTTACACAAAGATTTTTTTATACTTTAGGGGACGCACCCTATGTTGTTTTTTGTTATTCGCAAAACTCTAGTGACGAAAAATATTTAACTAGCATTGGCAGTGTGTATATGGCTGTGGAAAACCTGAATTTGGCCTGTTTGGTGGAGGGACTTGGTTGTTGCACGATGGGGGCACCCTTAGAGATTCGATCTGAGGTCGACCAGTTTTTAGGAGTCGATCAACGTGATGATTACAAAAAAGGGGAGTTGGAATTACTTTGTGCTGTTGCTATTGGGTTTCCCGACCATGAGCCTCCCAAGGCGCCACGAATTCTTGAAGATCGAATTCATTTTCTTTAGGTGCCGGGGGCGCCTAGCCAGCTCCTTTTTAGGCGCGCTTCCATTTGGCTGACGGTAAGCCGCTTATTTTACGGGCAGGGTACCTTTAAGTTTGTAGGTATCGGTGCCGTTAGTACCGGAGGCAGGGCTGCTGGTATTCCACTGTTGCAATCCAATTCTTGCGGTGACCTTACAAGGTTTTGCTATAGCGCCGCAGTTACTGCTGCCACTGTCTGCGCTGCCAGCACCGGAAGATATTGTAGCGGGCTTGCCCGTCATTCCATCGAAGGGATCCAATGGCGCACCACCGGTAAAGATAGGGACACCTTTTTTACAACCGACTAAAGACAATGTTAAAAGTGAAAATAAAATAAAATTTTTCATACTATTCCTATTAAGGTTGTACCCAAAAACAGTTCCAAGTTACAGCAGAAACAGCAGCAGTGGCTCTGGCCATAATTAAATTGACCGAACCTTGACCTCTAAAAACAACTCCGGTTGCTGCGGATAACGTCGAAATTGGTGAACAACTGACGACGAGGGTTGTGGATGCGGGGACCCCGGTGCAAGTAATGGAAGTATCGGTGGTACTAATAATATTATTAAAACTACATGTTCCCATTGCAGTAAATGGTGATCCAGTAGTTCCCAATTTTACCGGGCCGGCAACATCTAATGCTGCAGCAGGAGATGTCGTACCAATTCCAACATTTCCAGCACTTGTTATACTCAATCTAGGGAACCAGCTGGTACCATCAAAAAATGAAATTCCGAAATCATTTGGAAATCCACCAGTGTTTCCATTTACCCATAACTGATAGCCTTTATTAGCATTTGTATCGATGACACCAGAAGTCCACTTAGATAATAAGTTGAGTGTTGATTGTTGGCCAGCCGTCGTACCGGTTGTCGAAACCGACAAAGTATTAACACTTGTTGTTGCTGTGTTATGCACTTGTAAGGTTGCCCCGGGAGTGCCGGTACCGACTCCGATTTTTCCGCCTGTTGCGACAAGCTGATTAGAAGCCATTGAAAGTCCATTTGAAGGTAAACTCAATAATCCAGACAAAGTTCCCCCAGATAACGGCAACTTCGAAGTATCATTGACTGATACATTGGCTGCAGCGGTCAATCGTCCCTTAGAATCGACTGTAAATGACGGAATTTGAGAAGCAGTACCGTAACTTCCCGGAGGCACAGCCGTGGTACTTAAGGTCGGATTAGGATAGCTGCCACTTAAGTCTCCACCGGCTGCGCCCCCAGCGGTGTCGTCGGAGCCGCATCCAGCGAAACCGCTACCATCAAATTTGATGACACTATTTGGAGCGCAATTTAAAGATGTAAAACCAGAGCCCGATCCATTTGAAAGAATGACTGAATTGATTCCGTAACTGGTAGCTCCAGTTCCGCCACGAGATACAGCCAACTGGGCTTCTGAGGAAATATTTCCAACACCATCATTAATGAGTACTTGGCTTGCCGTGCCCGAAGCCAATTTACTTCTGGAAATTGCGGCTGAAGAATTGATATCAGCATTAGTAATACTGCCATCGGCAATTTTAGAACTATCAACCGCATTGCCAGAAATCACGGCAACAGTTGTTCCACCAGCGGTTACAATGTCTCCAGAAAATGCCGGAATTCGTGCGGCCGTAAAAATGCCGGAAGTTATTTTTGAAGTGTCTAAATTAGGAATTTGCGAAGCCGTTAAACCAGTCAATTGCGAAGCATCAACTGCTGGCAATTGCGAACTACCATTTAACTGAACTACATTGTTACTACCAGTTCCTACATTTAATATCGCAGCAGTTCCTAGTCCTAAATTAGTTCTAGCAGTAGCCACATTAGTAATGTCGGCCAAATTATTTGCGTTGCTTAAAGGTGTGTAACCTAATGCAGTAGTAATCGCGATGCTGGTATTAGGCATTTTCGCGACAAAGCTATCATAATCCGTTTTTGAAATTGTACCCGAAGTCACTCCTGCTCCACTTGCTAAAGGAACATTTAAAGTGTGAACGTTAGCCGCAGAATTGATCGCTGGCGAAAGCCCTGCGGATCCAGATG
>JAYVAZ010000547.1:0-2821 GCA_043750675.1 Pseudobdellovibrionaceae bacterium
TGACTTCAAATAATTTTATATTATTTTGTTTAAAAAGCTCAACTGCTTTTACTAACTCTGGAATCTTTATTTCAACTTTTATAATACCCATTTGGATTGCCATAGCTCGTATTCTCCTCGTTGTCCCATAAGATTTTCTTATGGGAGTTTAGAGCAGACACAATTTTTCAGACGCTACCGAAATACCTGGTTCATCAATGCCAGAGATTTCTGCTGCTTTAGCACCTACACCCGGTACTTTATAATCTGCGAACGCGAAATATCCTTCATTTTTTACAAATTTCTGACAACTTGCTGACAAAAATAAGTTAGATTCATTTCTGTGAAGAAAATCCTACCCCTTTTTGCAGTTGTATTCAGCGTTCTGATCGTGCTGACTTTATGGTTAAATCATAGGGAGAATAATCCCTTATCTTTAGATCAGTATTTGCAGCAGAAACTGCCGCAGACAGTAGAAGGCTTAAATTTCGAAGGAAATATTGATTTCGGAACTTATTTTTCAGAGTCGCGACCAGCTGAACTGAATAACGTAGATAGATTTTTACCGCATTATCATGACTACGAATATTCTGAATTAAAAATACTATTTGATTATAGTAATAACTGTTTAAAGGGCCCGAAAAACAAAATTTTTTCGGAACTTCAAAAAACCTTCACCTGGATTTCCTATACCTGCCAAAAAAACAAATTACCTAAAGATTTTTTTAGAAAACCCCCTTATTTGTCTCCATCCGGAAAAAGTTTTGTCCAGCTGGCACTAGAAACGGGATTTGACTTCACTTCTTATCTGACTCCAAAAGAAGTTCAGAATTACCAAAGCCTCTTAGAAAATATTTTGGTACACCAACCTGCCTTTGATTTAAATCTACAGCAGTTAAAGGGTATTATTTCGGCAGAGGATTTCATTGCCGGGGAGCAGTTTGTTTATATTAAACGAAAAAACCTAACGGACTCCCCCAGTTCGAAAGTTTATGAAAAGATTGGGATAACGGAGTGGCGGAAGATTTTATCATCGCAAGAATACAAATTTGAACAATCTAACACGTCCTTATGTTTGCAAAAAGTAACCAATGGCTGTTGGACTGTTAATAAAACTAGTTCGAATCGCCTTTACCGTTGGGCTGTCCTTTTTCTAGACGGACTGTTATTTATTACGTTTTTAGTTTTTTTCCTGGTCGACAAAGGGCGCCGGAAAGGTCAAAAGGAAAACCAACGATTCACTTTGCAAATGTTGACCCACGAACTACGCACACCAGTGACTACGTTGGCCCTGCAACTGGAAAATATCCGGGCCGACTTTGATCAACTAAATCCTAATCAACAAATAGGATTTTTAAATATGACTCGTGAAATTGATCGACTCAAAAATTCGATGCAAATGAGTTACGCCTATCTACAGACTGACCAGATCAATAACGGGAAAATGCGAATTCAGTTTGAAAAAATCGAACTGAACAGTTTTTTGGATGAATTCGTTACCAATCAAGATTTTGGACCTGTTCAATTGGTAAGAACCGTAGCAGAACCGATTTTTATTAAAGCTGAAAAAGTTTGGTTGTCGATGTGCCTGACAAATCTTCTTCGAAATGCTTTTTTGCACGGAAAACCGCCCGTGCAGATCAAACTATGGATTCACCCCGACTACGCTGACATTGAAGTACAAGATGCAGGTGAAATTTCGACGGAAAATTTGGATCGTATAGGAGAACCTTTTCGAAAAACTGAAAACAGCAAAGGACTAGGGTTAGGTTTATCGATTATTCGCCAGATCATGACTGAAATGAATGGGGAACTCCAAGCACAACGTGGACCAACGCGATTCTCGTTAGTTTTTAGGAGATTAAAATGAAAATCTTTTTAGTCGAAGACGACAGCGCACTAAATCAGTCGCTGAATGAATATCTTAGCCGTGAACAATTTTCCGTCACTTCCGTGTTATCATTTCATGAAGCCTTGAAAAAAGATATTCGTGAATTTGATTTGCTTATTCTGGATTGGAATTTGGGCGATGGGCAAGGAATGGACCTTCTGCGAACCTGGAGAACTGCCGGCATCAAAAAACCGGCTATCTTTTTAACGGCCAAAGCCGATATCGCAGATAAAGTTTTGTCTTTAGAATCCGGAGCCAATGATTACATGACAAAACCATTTGAGCCACGCGAATTATTAGCGCGAATCCGCGTGCAATTGCGAGATCAAAAGTCCGTTGGTGAAAACTTTTCGGTCAATGGAATATCCTTTGATGTTCCTGTTAGAAAAGTAACTTACCGCAACCAGGAAGTTTACCTTTCCAAAACCGAATACGAATTACTTTTTTTCTTTGCGAAGAATCCGAACAAGGTTTTTTCCAGAGAAGAACTGCTAAAGGAAGTTTGGGGATATAATAGTGCGCCGACTACACGTACGGTAGATACGCATGTACTGCAATTAAGACAAAAATTTGATTCCAGTTGTTTTGAAACTATTCACGGTATTGGATATCGATTAAAGAACGGAAAATGATTTTACAAATTTTTTACAAACCTCTGACAACCGCCCTTGAGGAAAATGTTATCAATTAGGAAACAAGATTTCTGGGAGGAAATATGAAAAAAGTATTTTTGTTCTTATATATATGGCAATCCGTTTCTTTGGCTGCGCCGTTTCAGGCGACGGCCCAAACACCAACATTAGTGGCCAAAGCACAGCAGGCCTACTTGGATGTTGATTTTTCGGTGGCGGTAAACACATTAAAGCAGGCCTACATGGCTTCTGTTAATGATTCAGTAGCGACTAAAAACATTATGCAGATGTTTACCAAAATCCGTACGATGTCACCGCC
>JAYVAZ010000548.1:0-1738 GCA_043750675.1 Pseudobdellovibrionaceae bacterium
GGATAGCATTGCAAAAGAAAAATTACATACGCCTCCGTCAAACATTAGAGTGTCTTAATATTTAAACCGAGGTTGATTGTTATGAGAAGATTGAAAAAGCCAAAAATAAATACCAACTACGAATTCGAGCTTGATTTAGCTCCACTACTTGCGGTGATGGTAAAATTAGTTCCCGTAATGTTATTATCATCTGCGTTTGTGCAATTAATGATAATTGAAACGGATCTCCCCCAGGCGGTAAAAGCGGCTATTCAAAATAACCAAAATGATCAGCCTAAAGCAACGGTGCAACTGTCGATCAGTCAAAAACTGGGTATCCGGATTATCGTCCTTAAAGACGGTCAACAAAAAGAAAGCCTAGTTCCAATGAAAGATGGAAACTTCGACTACATGACACTAAATAAGGAACTTTTCAAAATTAAAACGGAAAACCCAACGGTTTTCAAAATTGAATTAGCTCCGGACGCAAACGTGAACTACAAAGAAATCGTAAAAGTGATGGATGAGGCTCGCAAACCTCGCGACAAAGAAGCTCGTTTCCCTATTTACGATACTAAAGAAAATAAAATGATCCAGACGGATTATATGTTTCCGGATGTGGTCTTTGCAAACATGATGGATGGTTGATATGGGATACGGCAGAAAAAGATTTGAATTAAAAGAAAAAAGAGCTTCCACATTTGGACTTAACATCACGTCGATGACGGACATGTTTACCATCTTGTTAGTATTCTTATTACAAACCTATAACACTAATGAAGTGCAGATCATTCCTGAAAAAGGATTGAAACTTCCGATTTCGAATTCGGAGTCAAATCCAATCAAGGCGATTCAGTTAACGATATCTAAAACAGAATTGAAAATCGAGGGAAGAACAATTGCTTCTGTTGCTGGTAATGACATCAACAAGGCTGACATTGACAAAAACGATCCTAATTTTATTTTACCTCTATTTAATGAATTAGATAAACTTGCTAAAGAATTAAACCAAAAGGCCGCGACTGGCAAAACAGTAGATGGTACCGGCACTACTGCTACCAAGGTTCCGGATAATGAGATTTCTGTAGTTGAAGGTCGCATCCTTCTACAGGCAGACTCTGAATTGCCATATAGCACCCTTAGAAAAGTAATGTACACCGCTAGCCATGCTGGATTTCCTAAATTGAAGTTAGCAACTGTTGTTGGAGAATGATGATGAAGTTATTGATCCTTTTTCTTAGTTTAAGTGTTTCCATTCAGTCCCTTGCAAAAGAGGATCTTAAAGGCGTATTGCCTGAACTAAAAATCAATAGCCTTAATGAAGATGACAATCAGAAAAAAGCCCTGAAAAGCGAGTTAATGATTACTAAATCGGAAAACCAAGCGATTAATTCTTTAATCAACGTTTTAAAGAAAAGAAAAGGATCTGCCGAAGAAGCTGACCTTTGGTATCGCCTGGCAGAATTATATATGCGTCGGTCTAAATCGGGCCGATTCTTTGATTTAAATCGTACCTCTAATGACGGTATTAAATTTACTCCAACTGAAGTTGCTGACGAAACTGCAGCGGCTTCCCTAAAACGCGCAGTTCAAATTTATACAAAAGTTGAAAAAGACTTTCCAACTTTCAAGGAAATGGATTCAGTTCTTTTCAATAATGCATTTGCCAGTCAGCAATTGCGTCTAAAACGTGATGCAGAACCTATCTATAAAAAATTAATTACCCAGTATCCTAAATCTCCTCTGATTCCGGATACTT
>JAYVAZ010000549.1:0-3296 GCA_043750675.1 Pseudobdellovibrionaceae bacterium
GCGCCGAAATTATATCTCGCTTCGTAAACTATAAAGACCGTGAAACTTGCATCCTATTTGGTGATGCGGCGGGTGCATTTATTTTGACTCGTGCGCAGGAAAACAGTGAACAAATTATTTATAGTAGCCACTTAAGAGCCGAAGGTTCTTTGGGTGAACTTTTCGTTTTACCTGCCGGCGGATCTAAAATTCCTTTTTCTCAAGAAGTTTTAGAAAACGGTGGTCAGTATGTTAGAATGAAAGGTCGCGAGATCTTTAAGAATGCGGTTCGCACAATGTCCGCAACGTGCAGCGAGGCTCTGGAAACTAATAATGTAAAAATGGAACAAGTAGATTGGCTGATTCCTCATCAAGCCAACATGCGAATTATGGAAGCCGTTGCCGATCATTTTGGATTTCCAAAAGACAAAGTTATTTCTATCGTTCACGAAATGGGAAATACGTCTGCTGCAACAATTCCGGTAGCGTTTGATACGGCGAAAAAAGATGGCCGTATTAAACGTGGTCAGACAATTCTATTCACTGCTTTTGGTGCTGGCTTAACAGCAGGAAGCGCTCTTTTTAAATATTAATCTACGGAGTGATTCATGTTTTCATTTATCTTTCCAGGTCAAGGATCTCAGTCTGTCGGAATGGGTTCTTTTTTATACAAAAATTTTAAGACGGCACAGCTGGCTTTTGAAGAAGCTAGCGAAGCGATTAAACTGGATTTAAAAAAATTATGTTTCGAAGGGTCGGAACAGGATTTAGCACTCACGGAAAATACTCAACCCGCTATCTTAGCTGCCAGCGTAGCGACGGCGCGGGTATTAATTCAAGATCTACATATTAAACCTAAATTATTGGCCGGCCATTCTATTGGTGAATATGCAGCGCTAGTTACCGCCAGCAGCCTAAGTCTAAGTGACGCTACCAAAGCGGTTCGTATCCGCGGACAGGCGATGCAAACGGCCGTGCCGATTGGCAAAGGTGGTATGGCAGCGGTTCTTGGCCTTAGCGACGAAATGGTTACGAAACTTTGTTTTTATGTTGAAAAAAAATCTGGGTTAACTCCGTTGTCTGCAGCAAATTTTAATTGTCCCGGCCAAGTGGTTATTAGCGGAAATATTAATGCCATTGAATGGTTAAAAACCCAATTCAAAGCTGAAGACTTTTTTACCGATGGGACTAAAAAAATAAGATTGATTCCATTGCAGGTCTCGGCGCCGTTTCACTGTGCGATGATGAAGCCGGCGGAAGAAAAAATGAGAGATGTTTTAAGTGACATAAAATTTAACAATTCAGATGTGAATATTGTGCAAAATTATGATGCGCATATTCACACCGACGCCAACGAGTTACGTGAAAATTTGATTAAGCAAGTTTCCGCTCCAGTTTTATGGACAGAAAGTATGCAGATTTTTTTGAAAAATGGTCATACCCAATGTATTGAAGCTGGAGCTGGTAAGGTGCTTCAAGGTTTGTTGAAAAAAATTGACAGCGAGGCGTTCAAAGTTTTCAATGTGAACTCTTTAGAAGATATTAAAATAATTGAAGATTTACTGAAGTAAAGGCTCTAAGTTAAAGCATGAATTTAGCAGGAAAAAAAATATTTATTACCGGTGGAAGTCGTGGGATTGGCGCATCTATCGTCAAAGTCTGTGCGGCAAACGGCGCGACCGTAGCTTTTACTTATTCTCAAAATGAAGAGTCTGCAAAAAATATTTTAAATTCTTTAACTGGTCCCAGACATTTGATGTTGAAGATGGACATCAATTCTGAAGAAAGCATAGATCAATGTTTAAAGACTTTATTGGATCAATGGGGAACTTTGGATGGTTTGGTAAACAATGCCGGCATCACCAAAGATCAACTCCTACTAAGAATGAAAGTTGAAGATTTTGATCAGGTCGTTCACACAAACTTACGCGGAACGTTTTTAGTTACTCAAAAGTTATTGAAACCTTTTTTGAAAAACAAAGGCGGATCAATCGTTAATATTACTAGTATTGTAGGACAAACGGGAAACCCTGGTCAGGCCAACTATTCAGCCAGCAAGGCCGGAGTGGAAGCTTTTTCACGTTCGACGGCTTTAGAAATTGCCAGTCGCGGAATTCGCGTCAACTGCATTGCACCGGGATTCATTGCGACCGATATGACGGCAGCCCTTACCGACGATCAAATGGCGAAAATGATGGCAGAGATTCCAATGGGCCGAGTCGGAACTGCAGAAGAAGTAGCCTATTCGACTGTATTTCTGTTAAGTGATTTTGCGAAGTATATCACTGGTCACACCTTAAGTGTGAACGGTGGAATGTTTATGAATTAGAAAAATAACCCTATTACGGAGGTAGAAAATGGCTTTAAGCCCAAAAGTAAAAGATATTATTGTAGAACAACTTGGAGTTGATCCAGAAAAAGTAAAACCAGAAGCATCATTTATTGATGATTTAGGTGCTGACAGTCTTGATATCGTTGAGCTTGTAATGGCTATGGAAGAAGAATTTGAATTAGAAATTCCTGATGATGACGCAGAAAAATTACGTACCGTAGGTGACGTAGCTTCTTACTTAGAAAAAAAGGGTAAGGCATAATCCCATGAGCTCGTCTTTCACTCGAAATTCAGAACCGCAAAAAAGAGTTGTTGTCACCGGAATGGGTGCGGTTACTCCTTTGGGTCTCAGTTTGAGTGAAAGCTGGGCCAATGTGCTGAATGGAAAATCGGGAATCGCTCCGATCACGCGCTTTAACACAGAGGCTTACGATGTTAAGTTTGCTGGCGAAGTGAAAGGATTTAATCCCGATCAATACATTCATAAAAAAGAGCAGAAGAAAATGGATACGTTCATTCATTATGCTTTGGCTGCGGCACGTATGGCGATGGCCGATTCAAAACTGGCTCTTGAAACTGAAGATCGAGATCGCATAGGTTGTATTATTGGTGTTGGTATGGGAGGTCTTCCCTCCATCGAAGAACAGCATCTTAGAATTTTAGAAAAGGGTCCTGGAAAAATCAGTCCTTTTTTCATACCGATGGTGATTACCAATTTAGCTTCCGGACAAATTAGTATTGAATACGGACTTACCGGTCCCAACTTCGCGGTTACATCTGCCTGTGCCTCGGGTGTTCATGCTTTAGGTGAAGCGGTCAATGCGATCCGTTTAGGCAAAGCCGATGTTATGATTACCGGTGGATCGGAAAGTACAGTTTGTCCATTAGCTGTTGGCGGATTTGCGTCTATGCGCGCTTTATCAACCAGAAACGATGCTCCCGAAAAAGCCAGCCGACCATTCGATAAAGACCGAGATGGTTTTGT
>JAYVAZ010000550.1:0-2529 GCA_043750675.1 Pseudobdellovibrionaceae bacterium
CCGTTTTATATTTTTTGGTTGCTGCTGTTTGGATCGGTTTTGAACCAGGCTTTTAGACAAAGTTCTGTTAAAAAAATAGCAGCTGGTTTTGGCCTAACCTTTGTAGCTCTGATGTTTTTGTTTAACATTTATATTCAGCAAACTAAAAACTGGTTGTTCTTTGATGTCGGATATTATCGATCATTGTTTGGTGCCTACTTTGTTTCAACGGCCTTCAAAGATATGCAACAAAATCAGGACGCGGTCATTCGATGGCAGAATTTGCGCCCAGTGGACTTGGGATATAATATTTTGGTTATTTTAAATGATTCCGAGCGCTGGGATTTTTCTGCGGTAGCGGGTCCCGCAGTGCCGACTGACCAAGAACTGGAATTCTTTTACAAAAAAAGTTACGTCTTCGAATTCCCGATAAGCCCAGCCAATTTTACCGATACGGCATTGCCATCTATTTTGACAGGATTTTCTTCCGATAAGGACGTGACTTTTATAAAATCAAATTTAGTTCTGTGGGACTATTTTTCTAAAACGGCACAGTCGTTTTTTATTTCTACTCAGGATATCAATTGGTCTAAACTGAATTTACTTTACCACTCGGTTTCTGGAAACAAGGTTTGGAGTGCGGTTTTAGATACGAACTACAAGGGAATTCCCGAAGATATCAGTGACCGGGTTTCTTACGAATATATGAAGGAATACTTAGGCCAACTAAAGAGAACCTATGTGGGCGTCTGGCAAACTTATGCAGCCCATTTTCCGTACACCGCTGAATCAGAATTTAAAACACATTTACCTTGTGATTTGACCCGTAAAACCGGTACGGAAAATCTTAAAAATTGTTATTTGAACGGATTAACTTACAGCGCGCATATTCGAGCGAACCTTTTAAACTCTATCGACCTGAAAAACACTGTAGTCATTTTGACTTCGGACCACGGCGAAGGATTTGGCGAACATGGAGTTTTTTTTCATGGAATTGATTATCATCAAGAAATGGTCAAAGTCCCTTTCGTTTTGTATATTCCGGACCGATTAAAAAAAATGATTCCCACTGCTAATTTGGAGAATCTGCAGATGAATACCAAAAAGGTGGTGAGTCTACTGGATATTATGCCGACTTTATTGAATCTCAGCGAATTTACTTCCGGGCAGAAATTGGTAGCCGACTTGAATTATTTTTCCGGAAAAAGTTTGTTCAGTCATTGGGACCATCGAACCGTATTTTCTAGCCACTGTTTTCCGCAGTACCGATGTTACAGTCGCGATATTTTATTTGCTGATGACAATTACTACTTGATTTACCGGCCTGCCGAAAGTGTTTTTCAGGTTTATTCAACCTGGGAAGATTTAAAACAGGATAAGGTATTGGATCAAAAGATCTTGGATCGATCCAAATTAAAAATGTTAGTGGACGAGGCTGCCGCTATTCACCCTTCCGGTGCTGCTATAAAGTCTGTTTTAGGGCTTTAGAAAAATCTTCTGAATCTTCATGAATTTTAATTTCGTCGAAGATTTCTTTAAATACGGGATAGTTTTCCGATAAAAGTTTTAGCCATTGTTTGGTCCGGGCTTTGGCCAAATGGATAGAAAAAGTCTGTGACGTTAATATATGGAACTCTTTAACTTTGTTTCGAATTTCCAGCGAAAGATCTTTGTCTTGGGGAACTTGATTTTTGATCTGCAAAAAAATAAAAGGATTTCTAAGTGCGCCTCGGCCGATCATAAACTGTGTATAGCCGGTCTGTTCTTTACAGCGCAGGTAATCTTGGACCGTGAAGATATCTCCATTCGCAACCAGCTGGACACCGGGATTAATTCTGACTGCGGCTTCTTTTATTTTAATCAGCCATTGCCAATGTGCAGGTGGTTTGTAAGCATCTGTTTTTGTTCGCGCATGGATAGTTAGCCGATTCACTCCCGCCGAAACCAGGGCCTCGGCATTTCGGACACAGTCGCTGGGATCTTCGAAACCTAATCGCATTTTTGCCGAGACCGGAATTTTATCTGGAAGTTGTTTGCGAACTTCGCTGACGATATTAAATAAACGATCCGGGTACTTTAATAAGGTTGCCCCGCCATCATGTCGATTAACCGTCTTCGCCGGGCAGCCGAAATTAAGGTCGACGGCAAAGGCACCCAGTTCCGCGGCTCGACACGCGTTTTCAGCCAACAGGACAGCGTCGCCGCCTAACAATTGTACGATGATTGGTATTCCATTGTCGGTTTTGCAATGTTGATTAAACTCGGGACAATCGCGAAACCAGACTTTATCTGAAATCACGTTTTGTGACACCCGAAAAAATTCGGTTACACAGGTATCAATACCGCCGACTTCCGAAAGAATCTTTCGCATGGGTGCATCGATAACACCTTCCATGGGGGCTAAATACAGGTGATCTGGTTGATTCATTTGGTAAGGGTAGTGATGAATTGATATTCGGCTTCGGTGACCGGTTGTACCGATAGTCTTTGGCCACGTTGGAGGACTTTCATCTGACTTAGTTCCTGATGTTTTTTTAGTTCAGACAATTC
>JAYVAZ010000551.1:0-5322 GCA_043750675.1 Pseudobdellovibrionaceae bacterium
GCTGCTAAAAAAGCCGATGCAACGTTGTTGCAGGAAAATCCATTTGGAGATGGTGACATCGTTTTGAAAAAAAACGGAAAAAGCAAAGGTGGAATCTGGAAACAGAATCATCAGAAGATCGGAATCCTTTTAAGAAAAGAAGGAAATTCATATAAAGCTGAACAGATGATTTTTGGTTCACAAAACTGGAGCGCCAGTGGTAACGACAGCAACGATGAAAATTTAATTACTTTAAGAAATCGAATGACTGGTCTTAAGATGGCGGCTGATTTTGACAAACATTTTACTGAGTTTTTATGGCCGAATGCGGATCCTATCAGTGACAGTAATGACGAAGAAGTTCAGCCGGGCGAAACAACCGCAAATTAAAGGTTGTTAGGTCATTTTGAGTTTTAAAAAGGGGCTTCCGGAAGGAGGCCTTTTTTATTGGACGGGTTGGTTGATCCGTTCTATTGAACTGGTTAGTTGGTTCAGTTTTACTGAACTGGTTAGTTGGTTGATCCGTTCTATTGAACTGGTTGATTGGTTCAGTTTTACTGAACGGACAATATTTCGTATTCGCGGGTGTTGTTGCCGTTTTCAACTACGGCGAATTCGCCGACCTTCAGACCAATCAAGGCTGCACCTAGAGGGCTGTTGGCTGATACGACCTGCAAAGATCTTCCTTCTAATTGTAGGATGTGGCCGCCGCCTTTAGGCAATAAAAATAAGAAACTTATTTTTGTATTCAATTCGACCTTTACCAAAGCGGAAGCACTAATCGGATCGTTCGCGGTAAAGTCTTTTAAATTAAAGTTTCTTAGTAGGGAAAGGGCCTCATCGATTTCGCCGATCCGTTTGGCCTGGGCACCAGCCAAATAGGAAGCCTCTAAGGCACGCGTATCGTATTCATTTTCTGGTTTGTTTTCTTCGTGCGTGGCCGCCTCATAGGTGGCCTGGGCGGCTTCCATTAAAACGCCGCGCTCTTGTTTGAGTTGTTCAAGGATCATTTCTAGAATTTTTGTTTTATCCAACATTTGGTAACCGGTCATAGTTGTATATTAGCTCAAATGAGTCAGGATGTGCTAATTCAAAATCAAAATTATATTTTTTAGGAATCAGCCCATTTAAGAAGCAACCATCAGCGATAGTCGGAAATAGTTGTTCATAGTTTTTCACCACTCCTCCCGAAATTCGGCGGTTTACCTGGAACCGGGAGATCTGCGGCGAACTAATTAGTCCAGAAGCACCTAAAAGTTCCGCAAATGCATGAACGGTATTTTTGTGGAAATTATAGACCCTAACTTTTTTGTCTTCGGGTACCAAACCATAAACTAATTGTTTATTGCTGGTTGCAACGCCAGTGGGACAGTGATTGGTATTACACTTACGGGCCTGAATGCAGCCTAAGGCCAACATCATCCCTCGGGCAGAATTACATAGATCAGCACCTAATGCCAATCGCGAATACAAATTGAAACCAGTCATTACCTTGCCAGAACAAATGATTCGAATGTCTTTACGTAAATTAAATCCTTTTAAAATATCATTTACAAAAGTAAGACCCTCTTCCAAAGGCGCGCCAACGCTGTTTGAAAATTCCAAAGGTGCCGCACCGGTGCCACCTTCACCACCATCAACGGTGATAAAGTCGACAGTAATTTTCATTTCGACCATTGCTTTACAAATCGCGATGAATTCTGAAGGTTGCCCGACACACAATTTGAAACCCACAGGTTTACCGCCAGACAAATCACGTAACTGCGATACGAAGGTCAACAGACCGCGAGGGCTGGAAAAAGAGGTATGTGCGGGTGGTGAAACCACGTCATGATCGCCACTGACTTTTCGTATTTGTTTGATCTCTTCAGTGATTTTGGCTTTCGGTAAAATTCCACCATGCGAAGGTTTAGCACCTTGCGATAGTTTAATTTCGATCATTTTAATATTGTCGTGACTAGCCTGTTGTTTGAAAAGGTCAGGAGAAAATTTTCCTTCTTCATTGCGGCAACCAAAATATCCCGTGCCGATTTGCCAAACTAAGTCACCTCCACCAGATAGGTGATGCGGACTGACGCCGCCTTCGCCGGTATTGTGATAAAAGCCACCTAAATGCGCGCCACCGTTTAAGGCTTGGATGGCATTGCTGCTTAAGGCACCGTAACTCATGGCTGAAATATTAAAAAGACTGGCAGAGTAAGGTCGTTTGCAATGAGGACCACCAATTTTTACTCTTAATTTAGTGGGATCGACATGTTTAGGGGATAAAGAATGATTGATCCATTCGTACCCTTCCTGATAAACATCCCTTTGCGTACCGAATGGTAAAGTGTCGGTTTGTCTTTTTGCCCTTTGGTAAACTAACGAACGGATTTCCCTGGCAACCGGAAATCCGTCGGTTTCGGTTTCAATAAAGTATTGTTGGATTTCTGGTCGAATCATTTCAAAGATATATCGAAAGTTTCCAAGTAGGGGAAAATTTCTTAAAATGGCTTTTTTAGTTTGGAGACTTTCGTAAAGTCCCAGCGCAAAAGCCGGCACGGTCACAATCAAACTCCATAAAAATCCAATATGAAAGTAGGAAAGGACGCCTGTTAATAAAAATACCGCACCAAAAGTTACGAAAAATAAATTTCTCATGAGTTTCCTATCTTAAATTGACTTAATTAAATCGGAACAATATAGGCTGTACTGTAGTTGGTCTTTAGTCAGGAGAACGTCCATGAAAAGTTTTTTAATTGCTATGGTTGCGACCTTAATCTTAGATATCGTCTGGATTGGTTTTTTAAGTCAGGGAATATACAAAGAACAATTGTTTGCGATGCTTCGTTTGAAGGCCGATCAAAATTTGGATCCGATTTTGTGGCCGGCTCTGATGGTCTATCTTTTATTGCCACTGGGAATCTGTGCTTTTGTCCTGCCGAAGTTTGGTCCAGAAGACTCTTTGATTGTGATTGCTGGCTGGGGTTTTTTATTTGGCCTAATTGTTTACGGTGTTTATGATTTTACGAATTATTCTTTGCTGAAGGATTGGACTCTAAAAATTACTTTGGTGGATTGGGTTTGGGGTGGAGTGCTTTGTTCAGCCGTATCCACCCTAACTGCATTCATTAATTTGAAAAGTAATACTTAAAGACTCAATCTTAAAGATTAACTTCAGTTAAGAAATCTTTTGCGGCTTGGAAAGATCTTTTGTCGGAAGAAGCATTGTAGGCTGCGCCTTTGCTGTTATCAGTTCCGGCACCCTCTTCAGTAAATGAATGTACGGTATTTGCGTATTTTACTAACTGATAATCTACTTTGTTGGTTTTCATTTCTTTTTCAAAAGCATTCAAATCGGTTTCCGCAACGTAAGGATCAATAGCGCCGTGTAAGGCTAGAATTTTGGATTTGATGTTTTTGCCATCTTCTGGAGTTGGACTATCTAAACCACCGTGGAAGGTAATGACGGAAGCAATTTTAGCACCGGAACGAACTAATTCTAAAGCTGCAGTTCCGCCAAAACAGTAACCAACCGCCGTAATTTTTCCGGTATCAATGTCTTTTTGTTGGTTTAACGCTTTTAAGGCTATATTTAAATTTTCACGCAGAAGTTTGCGATTAGTTTTAAATTTAGTGGCTTCTTTGCCAGCTTCAGCAGCATCTTTTGGTCGCACACCTTTGCCGTAAACATCGGCCACCATAACTATGTAACCTAACTCGGCAAAACGTTTAGCTTGTTTAACGGTTTCGTCGGTTGGTCCCATCCAGTTATGAATCATTAGAATTGCGGGAGTACCTTTTTTAACTTGCTGAGGTTTTACCAAAAATCCTTCAAATTTATCTTTGCCATAGGGTAAAGTGCTGACATTAATCAAACCTTCAGCATAGGCAAATGAACTAAATGAAGCCAGTCCCAGATAAACAGCAACGGCCATGAAAGATTTCAACATAACATTCCTTTGGTTAGTATTAGAGAAGAAATGTTAGTAAAATTTGTTCAGAATAGCAAATTAATCACGAATTCAAATCAATCTAGATTCAAAATGTTTTCAAAGTCTTGAACAGGCTCTTGAATCAATAGGCGATAGCCGTCAACGATAGCTAAGGCGTCACCTAAAATGTTAATTTTTTCTAATCCTTTTAATTCTTGTTGCACTGAAGTTCGTGCTTTCTCGGATTTATAACAAGACTCAAATTTGGGCATATCTAAATTTTGCGATTTTACAATTTCGATTATTTTTTCTTCTTCTAATGGTGGCGTCGAATAAAAGGCATTATGAACTGCGGTAAACTTCTTTTGTTCCTGCGCGCAAAAGGCAGCGACGCCCGTTAAAAAGGCAACCGAAGTATCGCCTGCGTGTAAATTAAATCGGAAATGGACACTGATTTGATCTTTGAACTTTGTTGTCAAAGCCTGGATTTTCTGTGGTACTTGTGGGCAATAAGGACAGTGATAATTTGCAAACACTATTATTTTATGTTTACCACTGGCCGAGGCTAATTCGGGGTAATTACCCAAATCGACTGTTTCTTTCGCCGGCAAATAAGTCATTGGGATTTTCCAAATGATCAGATTATTTGCGATGTCGTCTTCGATCGACTTTTTCTGATGGACCATTTTTTTAAAGATCAAAAAGTTACCCATTAGGTCTTCTTGTTCTTTTTTATTCATTTTTGAGTAATTGATGTTTCTATCCTTAAGAAAAGTCTTAAATTCATCTTCATTAAAAGCTGGTTTTTCTTCAGGTGCGGATTTTTTGCCATTATCGGCGATCCAATCCATAACCGCTTGTTTTTTTATTAAGTATTTATTTTTTTCCAAAGACACTAAATCATTTTTAATTTTAGGAAGCAGTTCTTTAGCTCCTACGGCCTTTCCTTGGATCAAAGCGTAGATTTCGTTTTCTTCATTGTTTTTTGTTGCGGTAGAGTTTTGACCTACTTTGAATCCAATAAAGCCAGCTAAGGCAACAAAGATAACTGCAACGGCAATTGTGTTTTTAATCATAAAAAAATTCTGTCATACTTATTCGAAAATGACATTCTCTTTTTTTAACCAATCAGATTTGGTCAATGGTTGTAGCCCATGCTTATGGCGAGCCTCATCACAACGTTTTTCTTTGTACCCGGTTTCATAAGAGGCTTTGAAATTTCGGCAGGGGTCAGGCCGGTTTTTATAAATGCTGCATTCGGTGTGTTTCCCAATCTTTCCTTGTAGGCTTTGGCATTTGGGGCGATGTTTTTCTTCTGTGCCTTTCATGCAGTTAATACCTTCACCCAGCGGTATCGTTTTTTCAGTGGGCGTATTAAACTTTTCTAAGTTTGAAAAGGAAACACGAAAGCTAGCACAGCAAGCTCCGC
>JAYVAZ010000552.1:0-4441 GCA_043750675.1 Pseudobdellovibrionaceae bacterium
CACGGCCCTCTTCGATATCAAAAGCCAAACCATTTTCATTAATATTGTCTAAGGTCACCTTCATAAGACCATAGTTAGGAACTACGGTATGAACAGCGATAAACTCTGTTAACAGGGTTCTACGTACTTTACGACGATCCTGCTTCAAAGCTTCGGCTCGTTTTTCAGTAATATCTAAAATATTATTGGATTGGGCTTTCATTTTAGTCTTTGATGGATTGCTTTTAATTCTAGAACGAATATCAATGACATTGCTCATTTTTCCCCCTGTAGTGTCCCCGATAAAGACTTATCGGCAGAAAATGTTTCAACTTTAGCCACTTTTTCATTCAATTTCTTGGCTAAGGCCCCTACCTGTCCTATATTGAGACAATATGGATTTTCTAAAAACCGTCTACCTAAGTCTGTGCTTACACATCGCCTTGGTGATTCTATTGAGCATTGTGCGGGTTCCAGAAAAAGCACCGCAAAAGGATCTTGTTGAGTTTAGCGTTTTAGAAAATCCAGAACCTGTAACTCCGCCGGGACAAATCGTCAGACAATCCTTTGTTCCCGACAGTTTGCTGACTGAAAAAACCGATGATCAAGTTCGCTTTTTATCCGAACGTTCGCAAAGAGTTCTGAAACAAAGTCAGGCTTTGGTTAAAGGAATGACAGAAAATCGCGGCGAAAAGACAGCTGTCAATTCAGAGAAAACAGCGCCCGAACCAAATGCTATTGAAAAACACGCCATGGATTTAAAAGCGACACAAAAAAGTGAATCGGTTTGGGTTGCCCCGGGACAAAAAACCATTTCCGAAGTCGCCAAAGAACAACTGATGAATCAAAATCAATACGACTTTGGCCGCAAAGGGGTTTCTACGGTCGGAGAGTCGCTTCCTAATGAAGTTTCTGTCGGAACGTTCACGTCTCTAAATTCGGATCGTTACTTATTTTATAGTTTCTATTCACGAGTTGAAGAGCTGATTCGTTTTCGTTGGGAATCCATGGTTAAATACACTATGGCCAATACTTCGGATTCTTTGCTACGCCGAAATGCCCAAAACAAATGGACGACCGAAATAGAAATTTGGCTGAAGCCTAGTGGCGAATATCATTCGGCCCATTTGATGAAGGGCGCTGGTTTAAAAAATCTAGATGCGGCCGCACAGACTTCTTTTCAACAGGCACGATTGTTTCCTAATCCGCCCAAGGAAATGGTCGAAAGTGACGGATTGATCCATTTAAGATATTCCTTTACCGTTTTCTACGATCCGAAATTAATGGTCCGCGAATAGTTATCTGATAAAAAAAAGCCCTCGATTTTCATCGAAGGCTTTTTCGGTTTTACTTTACTGAAAATATTAAAGACTGATATCGATCGAAATCGTGCGATCGTTCATTCCAATCGGATCAAATGCTAAGTTCTGCATTGATTTAGTAGTAGTCAATTTTCTTCCACCCAAATTTGGAGCATCAGTGATTGTCACTTGCAATTGTCCAAACACACGAATCGAAGAGATTTTGCCTCTTAGTTCACCGCTTAAGTTATTAATTCTTGAACCAGCTGGTAAACACAAAGTCGCACCTTGGTAGTTAGCATGTTCGTAAAAACAAGCTTGCCCCGAAGTCGGCGTTGGTGTCGGACCGGGAGGAGTCGGAGTTGGACCAACAATGCTACCACATTTAACGGGACGGAAACGAATTCTAACGGCTTGGCCGCCAGCAATGTCGGCAGAGTCAATCACAACACTGGAGTCTTGCGAAAGAGTTTGCGGAGCACTGGCTTGTGGACCCATGATCTGCACTGTTGTGTTAAAGTCGATATATTTTTGACCTTGGCATACGTTGCTGAAGTTTTGTTGGATAGGTTGTGTGATCGTGAAGTTATCTACAACATCTCCTAGATTCACACGAACCGAAGAGTCTGGTTGCAAGAAAGCGCTTTTATTAACCAATGGACCTGCCGTCATGATGATGGCGCGGTTTCCATTTTGTAGGTTACCAAAACCACGGTAATCCATTTGTAAGGCTTCCAAATTGTAACCTTGAGGAATACTGATCGGGATTCTGAACTGACAGCTTTTTTTAAGGTTTTCGAAAGGATTGGCTCCTTGTCGACCTTCTACTGCAAAAGAATCGAATAAAAGAGATAATTCGGCACCGTCTGGACTTACGATGGCAGACACAGATCCTGACGGACATCCTGTACCCTTCATCATAGGCTGACCTATGGAATAACTTTGTGCTAGAGCCACATCGACCAAAATCAAAGTCGCTATAAAGGCGGTTATGGTTAGAACCCCTTTAGAGAGCTTTAGTAAACTATTATTAGCTAAAAATGGTTTCATTTTGTCCCCTCGGTTAATGAACAATAGGTGATACTTCAAAATCAAAGCCAAGGAAACTGGTGTTATAAAATTCACTAGTCAAAAGTTATTGTTACGCAGCAAATAACCCTTTCATGTGTCTTAGTCAGACCTAAGAGCTAAAAGTCCGGAATAATCCCCTATAAAAAATTCATAAAGCCTAATTTTATGATTCTCTTTATAATTAAGAAATGAAGACTATTCTGCTTGTACTCCTTCTATTTTCAGCCCAATCAGCCAATGCCATCTATACCGAATTGGGTTTGTCTTATAACTATAAAAAAAGTTTTTTTGACAAAAATAACAATACCGAAATGCAATCGGGAACGTTCTCCCTTAGCTTTTATCTATGGGATCACATAGCCATTGAAACCAGTTACACCAATGGATTATATGTAAAAAAGGAACGTCAATCGGGCACAGATCCCAATATCTTTACCCGAACAACCACCCAGTACAGCGATATTTATGGTTGCGATCTGATCTATGTTTTTGCTGATAAAAAAGATAAATGGCAGCCATTTATTAAAGGCGGAGCCGCCTACATTAAAAAAAGACAAGTCGTACAAGACATCAGCGACACAACTTCCAATCCATCGTGGGAAATTAAACCTGATCCAGGGTTGGCTCCAAGTTACGGGGTTGGTTTAAAGTATTTTTTGACCGAAGCTATAGCCCTGAGAGCTAACTGGGATGTTTTACAAACCCCTATCGACGACTCCACAAAAATCGAAGATTTTACCGGACGACTTGGTCTTTCATGGATGTTTTAAAAAAAAAACTAAAAGATATTCTTAGAATCGCCGTTATTTGCGCTGTATTCCTAAATACCGGATGTCAGCTGGGTTACTACATGAAAAGCGCCTACAACCAACTATCCCTGTTGTCTTCGCGTGAACCCATCGACAAGGCCATTAAAAGCGATAAACTAACGGAAAAGGAAAAAGGGAAACTTTTGTTAGCTGAAAAAGCTAAAATTTTTGCCGAAGAGAAACTGCATCTTACAAAGTCTAAAAACTATTCGACCTTTGCACAATTGGATCGTCCTTACGTTACCTATGTCGTCAGCGCTGCACCCAAATGGGAATTAAAACACTATATCTTCAGTTACCCTATCGTTGGCGATATGCCTTATAAAGGGTTCTTTAACGAAAAGGACGCCATAGAAGAAGAGATCGAATTGAAACAAAAGAATCTGGATACTTATCGTAGAGGTGTTTCGGCCTATTCTACCTTGGGTTGGTTTAATGATCCGGTCTTGTCATCGATGCTGACCTATAGTGATCACGATCTGGTAAATACCATTATTCATGAATCAGTCCATGCAACTTTGTATATAAAAAATAGCGCCGATTTTAACGAACGTCTGGCTGTTTTTTTGGGTAATAAAGGGACCGAACTTTACTATCTAGAAACCGAAGGTGCCGATTCAAAAACGATTAAGATGATCAAAGAAGAAAACGAAGATGATTTGATTTTTTCCAAGTTCATCAGTCAAAAGATTATAGATTTGGAAATGTGGTATAAAAATAATAAGTCCGGCGAAGAAAGTCTTCGCACCGAACAATTTGATAAAATCAAAGCCGAATTCAAAGCCAGCGTTTTACCGATGATGAAAACCCAGTCCTATTCCAAATTTGAATCAGCCAGTTTAAATAATGCACGCTTATTGATTTATAAAACGTATATGCAGGATCTTTCCGATTTTGAAAAATTATTTGAGCACTTGGGGAAAGACTACCAGAAGTTTATTGAAGCCTGTAAAAATCTAGAAAAATCGGCAAAACCCGAAAGCGATCTAAAGGCATTGACAGCGACTTTGATTGAGTCGCCATCAAGCTGTCATTAATTAATTTAATTCTTTAACGTCAACAACACCCAACTGTAGAACAGTCTTTTTAAAGGCCGTCACTAAAGCCGCTGTTTGGTTGTTAATGAATTTAAAGGCCGCCATCTGAATTGTACCTTCAGAGTATTTATCACCACGAACCAGGTAAATTTTCATAGAAGTCTCGGCACCAACAAAAGTTAGCTGGGGGTGGGCGCTTGTTTCTCAACGCGCTCGCGTTGCAGCTGGCTAATCCGAAGACATT
>JAYVAZ010000553.1:0-3594 GCA_043750675.1 Pseudobdellovibrionaceae bacterium
CCATCCTCATCACCGGCGGCACCGGCCTTCTCGGCAAAGGCACGGAAGAAACCGCGCCCAAGGACTGGAAGATCGTCAGCCTGCACCAGCGCGACTACAAGGTCGACGACACGAACGCCGAGCACGTCATGCTCGATATCCGCGAGAAGAGGCTCGTCGACGAGCTGTTCGCCAAATACAAGTTCGACGCCGTCATCCATGCCGCCGGCATCGCCTCGGTCGATTACGTCGAGCGCCACTATGCCGAGAGCCTCGAGTCGAACCTGGTGGTGTTCGACTTTGATGGGCCGAGGCGATGAAAAAGCCGCTGACAAGGCGGCAGTCGATGCGATGAGAAAAGCATTTGATCAGGTCCGTATCGACGGAACTGTCGTCATCGGAGAAGGTGAACGCGACGAAGCGCCAATGCTATTTATTGGCGAAAAAGTAGGAATGAAAAGAGAAGATTCACCACAAATTGATATTGCCTTGGATCCTTTGGAAGGAACGACCATTTGTGCTAATGGTGGCGTAGGTGCGATCAGTGTTATCGCTGCCGCACAAAAGGGAAACTTCTTACATGCACCCGATACTTACATGGATAAAATTGCCTGTGGTCCGGCGGCAAAAGGTTGCATTGATATTGATCTTAGTGCCACTGAAAATATGAAACGAGTTGCTAAAGCCCTAAATAAACCGGTCCAAGATTTAACGGTAGTTATTTTAGATCGCCCTCGTCATTCCGATTTAATCGCAGAAGTTCGAGCTTCGGGTGCGCGAATTCAACTGATTGGAGACGGCGACGTTTCCGCAGCGGTCGCCGCTGGATGGCCTGATTCAGGGATTGATATGCTCATTGGAATCGGTGGAGCCCCTGAAGGTGTTATTTCGGCTGCGGCAATGCAATGTTTAGGTGGCGACTTCCAAGGCCGTTTGAAATTTCGAAACGACGCCGAGATTGAGCGCGCCAGAAAAATGGGAATCACTGATATCAATCGCAAATATACAATCGAAGATTTGGCTAGTGGTTCGGTGTTATTTTGCGCTACCGGAATTACTGACGGTCCTTTATTAAAAGGGGTAAAGATTTTACCCGGACGCCAGGCGAAAACCTATTCAGTGGTGATGCGTTCTCAAACTGGAACTATTCGAACGATTGAAGCTCATCATCACTTAAATAAAAAACCTTTGATGGATAAAGAGTAATGCCGGCTTTGTGTTTTAGTTGTCAAAAAGAACTCGGAGTAAAGGCGAATCAATTGATTGGTCGTCGTGATGAGTGTCCTTTTTGCCAGGCGGATATGCATGCTTGTAAAAATTGTCTGCATTACGATGCAAAAGCTTACAATGAATGCAAAGAGCCCATCGCTGATATCGTCAAAGAAAAGGATCGTGCTAACTTCTGTGATCATTTCACTTTTGCGATCGATCGAACCGCCACTGTTGATAAAGCAGCCCAATTGCGTGCCGCCGCCGAAGCGTTGTTTAAGAAGAACTAGCGTAGCAGGAATAGCCATCGTATCATAATATATTTTGTTAGTGGACAACGAGACGTTTTATTCACATAATGAATTCGAAGCAAATTCATTATCGTTTTACTCGAGGGATGACTCATGGCAAATGCGCAAACGACGGAAGTTTTTAACTGTACGACGGAACAGTTTTATAAAATTGTGGCCGACTATGAAAAATATCCAGAATTTCTTAATGAAGTTAAAGAATGCAAAGTAGTCAAAAACGAGGGCAATCGTAAGTTAGTTGAATACACAGTTTCGGTTATAAAAACATTTAAATACAATTTGTGGATGAATGAAAAAGAACCTTCTGAAATTACTTGGGAGTTCGCCTCTGGCGATATTTTCAAATCTTCGGTGGGTTATTGGAAATTATCAGAAGAAGGTGGCAAATGCCGCGCCAGTTATATGGTAGATGCGACTTTTAATTTATTTGTGCCAGGACCAATAGCCAAAGCGTTGGTAACTGTAAACTTGCCAAACATGATTTCGTCCTATCAAAAAAGAGTGGCGGAATTATATGGCCGATAAATCCGATAACGATTCAAAGGAAGCACGCGAAAACTCGCTAGTTGCAGAAACGATCAAGAAGGTTTTCGCAATTGGTACTACCGCCGCGTTTTTAACAGAAGAAGGCGTGAAAAAATATCTGGATGGCGTAAAATTACCCAAAGAGATTTTAAATTTGGTAATCGAAAGCGCAAGCAAATCTAAAGATGAAATTTCTAACCGAGTTAGTAAAGAAATGATAACAATCATTCAGAAAATTGATTTCGTAAAAGAGATTTCCCGATTTGCCGAAACTCATAAATTTAAGATTACGGCCGAAGTAGAAATTAGTAAAAAAGAAGATCCAAAGTAATTATTTGGTCAGCAATTTTTTACCTTTTAGGCAGGTGAATCCAGCCTTTTTTCAAAAACCAGTAGGCGATCCCAACTGTAACAACGATCATTAAAATCCAAACATACAGATAGCCAAATTCACTGTGCAGCTCGGGCATAAATTGGAAATTCATACCGTAAACGCCTACAATAAAAGTCAGGGGCATAAAAAAGACCGAAAAAATCGTCAGGACTCTAACGACTTCGTTAGTTTTTTGCGACGCCATCGAAATTTGAAGACTTAAGATATTGGTGGCATCTTCCAAAAATTCATCTGACATAAATACTAAAGAAGAAATACTTTCTTTTAAATCCTGATAGACGGGGCTGGCCGTTTCGCTGGCCGGGGAAAGGTTGCGAATGACATCTTGCGAGTGTATCAATATCCGTTTAATCAAGGAAATACGACGACGGACGATATGCAGTTTTTGAAACTGCATCGAATTCGTTTCACTTGTAAAGATATTACTTTCGAACAAATCTAAGTCATCTTCGGCTTTTTCTAATGGGATTAAATAAGTACGGACGCATTTGTTGATGAACTTTACCATTACGTGCTGCATTCGATTTCCATTTTGCAGATTTTTGTCCATATCAAACAGGCAATGTTCGGTCATCTGACCAAAAATATTTGGATCCAATCGGTGAATGGTAATGAAAAACCCTGGGCCGATAAAAATCGCAATTTTTCGAGTCAAGTTTTGCACTGAATCCGAAGACGGCAATGAATCAGAATCATA
This sequence comes from Pseudobdellovibrionaceae bacterium, assembly GCA_043750675.1. Lineage (GTDB taxonomy): Bacteria > Bdellovibrionota > Bdellovibrionia > Bdellovibrionales > Bdellovibrionaceae > JAYSSX01. The sequence goes on from JAYVAZ010000553.1 coordinate 3,116, forward strand.
AATTCGAACGATAATAAAAGTGATGTTACCGACTTTTTCGTATTTAGGCAGATGAACTGGATCCATACAGTCTTGTACTAAAACAGGATGTAAGTTGAAGTCTTGGCGAAGCTGTTCCAGTTCGTCCCGTGAAGGATGAGAAAGATCGATCCACTTGAAATATTCGCATTCATGCAGAATTCTTCGCATATAGCGTCATCGGAGTTTCCGGGTCATTTCTTTACTGAATTTCAGCCTGGCTAAACAGCTAGTTAGAAATAGGGTAGCGGTTTTTCTATGTCATTGAAGGTCGAATGAATGTATTCGTCGGTAAGGTTGAAATTGAGGTTTAAATAGTCTTTTACCGGTTTTTGATTTTTTTCTAACCAGAAATCGTAAAAATCAGAAGCTTGTTCTAAATTCATAGTTTGCCCTTGGGCAAAGGAAATTTGGTTGGTGTAGTTCTGATCCAAATTAAACAAGTCTGGATCTATCGGATT
>JAYVAZ010000554.1:0-2551 GCA_043750675.1 Pseudobdellovibrionaceae bacterium
AAGGTTTAATGAATGAAATGTCTGATTACTTTTTTAAATATATGAAGGTGTTATAGTGGCAGATTCAGATAGTGAAAAGACAGAAGAAGCCACACAGGCCCGCCGCGATGATTTTAGGAAACGCGGACAAGTAGCCCATTCGAAAGAATTGGCCAGTGCTTTAATTTTGATTTCAGCAGCAACCATGGCGGTTGTTTTAGGTCGTTTCTTTTTGAAAGAATTGTTTGAAGTTTTTAATTATGCTTTGGGGCCCGACATGGTCTCAGCAATTCGCTCTGGTGACTTATTTTCTGCGGCAAAATTTGCCTCACTTAAGTTTACAGTTTTGGTTCTTCCGGTATTAGGTATTTCCCTATTATTGGGTATAGGATCTTCAATATTACAGACAGGTTTTTTAACGGTAGAAGACGCCTTAAGTCCTAAGTTTGATAAAATAAATCCTTTAGAGGGTTTAAAAAGAGTTTTCAGTTTACGGAACGTAGCCGAGTCTATTAAAGCACTTTTGAAATTATCGTTTATCGCCTTTTTAACTTATCTTATTTTAAAAGGGGAGTTTCACCAAATTCCTTATCTATCGCAATACTCCATTCAGGAAATGCTGACTTACATGGGGCGGGTTCTTTTTAAGCTATTGTTTGGTATTGGCATGGCGATGACCGTATTAACTGTAGCTGATTACTTTTATCAGCGCTGGGATTTAAATCAGAAAATGATGATGACCAAACAAGAGGTTAAGGAAGAACATAAATCTCGCGAGGGGGATCCAATGATCCGCGCGCGAATTCGCCGTATTCAGCGGGAGATGTCAAATCGTCGTATGATGGATAAAATTCCTAAAGCCGACGTGATTATTACTAATCCTACACATATTGCGGTGGCGTTGAAATATGATCAAAATTTACCGGCTCCACAATTGGTAGCAAAAGGCGCCGACTTAATTGCAGAGAAAATTAAAGAAATTGCCCGCACTCATAATATTCCTATTATTGAAAACAAGCCATTGGCACGTACAATTTATAAAACCATGAAATTAGGACAAGTCATTCCTAAAGAACTGTTTGTGGCAGTGGCAGAAGTTTTATCTTATGTTTATCGATTGCGTAAAAGGGCTGGTAGATAGTGGAACAAATTTTTCAGTTTATAAAACGATTTGATAAGGTAACAAAAAATGTCGATCTAATGATCGCGTTTGGTTTACTTGCTGTATTAGCGGTTATGATCGTTCCATTGCCGCCGATCTTGTTGGATATCGCACTTACCTTTTCATTATCAATTAGTATCCTGATCTTACTAGTTTCTATTTATATCAACAAGGCTTTGGAGTTCTCGGTATTTCCTTCGTTATTATTGTTAACGACTCTTTTTCGACTCGCATTAAACGTAGCAACCACTCGATTAATTTTGACTCATGGACATGAAGGTGAAAAAGCCGCCGGTTCGGTTATTTCGGCCTTCGGTAACTTCGTTGTTGGAAATAACTACGTTATCGGTATCGTTGTCTTCATTATCTTGGTTGTTATCAACTTCATAGTTATCACCAAAGGTTCGGGCAGGGTTGCAGAGGTCGCTGCGCGTTTCACATTAGATGCGATGCCAGGTAAACAAATGTCGATCGATGCCGATTTAAATGCTGGGTTGATCAACGAACAAGAAGCCCGTAAACGTCGACAAGAAATCGAACAAGAAGCCGATTTTTATGGAGCCATGGATGGTGCCAGCAAGTTCGTACGTGGTGATGCCATTGCCGGCATCATTATTACTTTAGTAAATATTATTGGTGGCCTACTGATTGGTGTTCTTCAAAAGAACTTAGATTTTGCAACTGCTGCAAAATATTACACTATGTTAACAATAGGTGACGGATTACTGGCCCAGATTCCTGCGCTTATTATTTCTACCGCAGCAGGTACTGTCGTGACTCGATCTTCGCGTTCTGGAAAAAATATGGGCGCAGAAATGGCCAGTCAATTATTGTCAAATTCACGTGCCGTTTCCATTTCAGGTGGAGTGATCGGATTTTTAGCCCTGGTTCCTGGCCTACCAACATTGCCATTTTTGATGATGGGTGGGTTTTTAGGTGGCTTGTCTTGGGTCATCCAGAAATACAAAGTTGAGGATTTGGAAAATGAACGTAAAAGGGCCGAAGAAGTTTTGCAAGGTCCAAAAAAAGAAAACATCGAGTCTTTGTTACCTTTGGACATGTTAGAATTAGAAGTTGGTTTTGGGCTTATTAATATTGTTGAGAGTGAACAAAAAGGTGATTTGTTAGAACGTATTGCCAGCATTAGAAAGCAATTTGCTTTGGATTTAGGTATTTTGATTCCCAGTATTCATATTCGGGACAATTTGCAATTAGCATCTGGGGAATATCGGCTTTTGATTAAAGGAAATAAAGTTGGTGGTGGAACGCTTCGACCGGATGCTTTACTGGCAATGGATCCCGGCAATACGACCGAAACCATCGATGGAATTCCAACCAAGGAACCCGCTTTCGGTTTGGATGCTCTTTGGATTGGTAGTGGACAAAAAGAAACTGCCGAGATGGCCGGTT
>JAYVAZ010000555.1:0-6368 GCA_043750675.1 Pseudobdellovibrionaceae bacterium
ATAGACGTCCGGGTTCAAGCGGTAACAGAACATGGCCGGGACGAGTAATGCCAGGTAAAAAATTTCCAGGTCACTGGGGTGACGAAACAGTTACAGTTAAAAATGTAATCGTTGTTGATGTAATCCCAGGTGAAGGTGTTGTTTTGGTTAAAGGACCTGTACCAGGCGCAAGAAACTCATTAGTTAAAATGGTAAGAGAGTAAACTATGGCAACAGCAAATGTATTAAACTGGAAAAAAGAAAAAGTCGGAACCATTGAATTAGACGCTTCAATTTTTGAAGTTGAAATCAAAAATGAAGTTCTACACTCGGTTGTAAATTGGCAATTAGCTTCACGCAGAGCAGGTACTCACATGGTTAAGACCAGAGCCCTTGTTAGCGGTGGTGGTAAAAAGCCATTTAAACAAAAGGGAACAGGTAATGCCCGTCAGGGTTCTACAAGATCTCCATTGATGCCAGGAGGAGCAAAGCTTTTTGGTCCAGTACCAAGATCTTATGCTTATGCACTTCCTAAACAAATGCGCAGAGTAGCTTTAAGAATGGCTCTTTCTCATTTGAATAAAGAAGGAAAGCTATTTGTAATTGATAATATTAAATCAGAAGGCAAGACAGGCGAATTCGCAAAGCGAGTAGCTGGCTTTGGATTAAAGAAGGCCCTTCTTGTCGACACTACAGCAAATGAACAAGTTAAAAGAGCTTCTAATAATTTAAAAGCGTATAAATACATGGCCGTTATGGGTGTGAATGTTTACGATCTTCTAAAATATGATGCAGCTGTAATCTCTAAAGATTCTTTAGCTTCTTTAGTTGAGCGTTGTAAGGCGGAGTAAATATGAAATTATTAATCAAACGACCTTTAATTACTGAAAAGAACACTTACCATAATGCAATTGGCGTTTATGTGTTCGAAGTTGATTTAGGTATTAACAAGTTAGAAATTAGAAAAGAAGTTGAGAAGCAGTTCAACGTGAAAGTAGATTCTGTAAAGACAAGTATTTGCAGAGGACACGCAAAGCAAAATAAATTCGGCCTAGGTAAAGTTCCGCATTGGAAAAAAGCCTACGTTAAGCTAGCAGCTGGCGAAAAGATTGCTTTGTTTGAGGGAGTATAAGAATGGGTATTAAAATATTTAATCCGACATCTCATGCAAGTCGCGGTAAAACGGGATTTGATTTTAAAGAGTTAACTAAACGTTACCCTGAAAAATCATTAACTGAAGCTTTAAGAAAAACAGCGGCACGAAATAATACTGGTATGATCACTATGCGACATATCGGTGGTGGACATAAAAGAAGATATCGTTTGGTTGATTTCAAACGTACTAAAATTGATGTGTCCGCAAAAGTTTTGGCGATCGAATACGATCCAAACAGAACTTGTCGTATTGCTTTGATTGGTTACATTGATGGCGCGAAAGCATACATCTTGGCTCCAATCGGTTTGAATGTTGGTGATGAAGTTATCTCTAGTGACAAAGCCGATATTAAACCAGGAAATGCACTTCCACTTCAATCTATCCCAGTAGGTACAACTATCCATAATCTTGAAATGCGCCCAGGTAAAGGCGGTCAGATGGTTCGTGGTGCTGGAGTAGGAGCCGTTTTGGTTTCTAAAGATGGCCAATATTGCCAAGTGAAATTGCCATCAGGTGAAGTAAAATTAATTTTGTCAGTTTGTAAGGCATCGATCGGTCAAGTAGGAAATACTGACAACGAAAACATTAAACTAGGTAAAGCTGGTCGTTCTCGTTGGAGAGGTATCAGACCGGGAGTTCGTGGTATGGCCATGAATCCAGTAGATCATCCATTAGGTGGTGGTGAGGGTGTTGGTAAAGGTCATCATCCGGTAACTCCATGGGGACAACCATGTAAGGGTTATAAAACAAGACATAATAAACGTACTAATTCTTCCATTGTGAAGCGTCGTAAATAGGAGTAGTTGTGGCACGTTCGGTAAAAAAAGGTCCATTTATTGATAATCACCTTCTCAAGAAAATTGAGACGGCGATTGAGAAAAATGATAAAAAAGTTATTAAAACATGGTCACGTCGATCTACTATTTTCCCTGAGTGTGTTGGGTTAACTTTCGCAGTTCATAACGGAAGAAAGTTTGTTCCCGTTTACGTTACAGAGAACATGATTGGTCATAAGTATGGTGAGTTTGCGCCAACAAGAACATTTGCGGGCCATGCTGAGAAAAAAGCAGCTCCAGCAGCAGCTCCAGCAGCGAAAAAATAATAGAGGTAGTTTGTGGAAGTAAAAGCAAGTTTAAGATATGCAAGAGTTGGGGAGCAAAAAGCAAGATTGGTTGCGAACATGGTTCGTGGTCTTGATGTTGGTTTGGCTCTTAAGAAGCTTACTTTTTTAAATAAAAAGACAGCTGTTCTTGTTAAAAAATTAATTGAATCAGCCGTAGCCAATGCAGATCAAAAGAAAACTATGGATCTTGATAAGTTGTTTGTGAAAACAATCACTGTTGATCAAGGACCGGTTTTAAAAAGATTCCGTCCAAGAGCTCAAGGTCGTGCAAGCGGTGTTAGAAAAAAAATGAGTCACATCAACGTAATATTGAGTGAGAGGTAATCGTGGGACAAAAGGTTAACCCAATTGGGTTCAGAGTCGGTGTTATCAGAACTTGGGATTCTCGTTGGTATGCTAAAGGCCAACAGTATTTTGATAACTTACATGAAGATATTAAATTAAGAAAATATCTTAAAGATAAGTTGAAACACGCCGGTGTTGCAAAAATTGAAATGGAAAGAGCCGCTAAGAAAATTAAAATTATAATTTCTACAGCTCGTCCAGGTGTTGTTATTGGAAAAAAAGGTACAGGTATTGACTCTTTGAAGGCTGACGTTCAAAAGTTAACTCCTAATGAAGTTTTCTTGAGCATTCAAGAAGTTCGTAAGCCAGATATCGAAGCTCAATTGGTTGCTGAAAGCATCGCAATGCAATTAGAGAAACGTATTTCTTGGAGACGTGCTCTTAAGAAGGCATTAGCTGCTGGTATTAAAGGTGGCGTTAGAGGTATTAAAATTAAAGTATCTGGTCGTTTAGATGGCGCAGAGATCGCTCGTACTGAATGGTACAATGAAAAAAGCGTTCCTTTGCATACATTAAGAGCTGACATTGATTATGGAACTGCAGAAGCGTTAACAGCTTATGGAATCATCGGTCTAAAAGTGTGGATCTATAAGGGTGATATCTTATCTGCTCGTGAAGTTGAGGAGGCAGGCCGTGTTAAGTCCTAAACGTGTAAAGTACAGAAAACAGTTCGTAGGAAGATCTAGAGGCTTCGCTGTTCGTGGTAGTAACTTAGACTTTGGTGATTTCGGTCTTCAGGCAACTGAAGGTGGTCATTTGACAGCTAGACAATTGGAAGCTGGTCGTATTGCGATTTCTCGAAGTATTAAACGTGGTGGTAAAATTTGGTGCCGAGTTTATCCAGAAACTCCGGTTACAAAAAAGCCAGCTGAGACTCGTATGGGTAGTGGTAAAGGAAATCCAGAATTATGGGTTTGTAAAATCCTTCCTGGACGTATTTTATTTGAAATGAATGGTGTAACTAAGGAGCAAGCTGCTGAAGCGTTTTTAAGAGCGGCTCACAAGTTACCTTTTAAAACTAAATTTTTGGTTCGTGAATAGGTGAATTTATGAAATATACAGAGTTTAAAGATTTGTCTCCGGGCGAATTGAAAAAGAAAAAAGCGTCAATTACAGCTGATCTTTTTGAAATGAAGATGAAAAATTCTTTAGGTCAATTGAGTAATCCAGTTCAGATTCGCTTTTTACGTAAAGACTTAGCTCGTGTTAACACGGCTATGACGGCATTAAACAAGTAATTAAGAGGCGAATATGACGGAAGCTACTGAGGCTACAAAAAGAGGAAGACGAATCGAAATCACTGGTGAAGTGATTAGCGATAAAATGGATAAAACTATTTCGGTACTTGTTTATCGCTTAATTAAGCATGAAAAGTATGGAAAATATTTAAAACGAACTACAGTTTTAAAAGCTCATGATGAAAAAAATGAAGCTAAAATTGGCGATAAAGTAACGATTTTTGAAACTCGCCCTTTGAGCAAAACAAAAAGATTTTCATTGGCTGAAGTTGTAGAAACAGCAAAGAAGTAGGGGATAGTTATGATTCAAATGCAAACTCGACTTAATGTTGCTGATAACTCTGGTGCAAAAGAAGTTTTTTGTATCAAGGTATTAGGTGGTTCAAAAAGAAGATTCGCGGCAATTGGAGACATTATCGTGGTTTCTATTAAAGAAGCACTTCCAAATGCAAAAGTGAAAAAAGGCGACGTGGCTAAGGCCGTTGTTGTTAGAACCATACATAAACTAAAAAGACCCGATGGAAGTTACATCCGTTTCGATGATAACTCTGCGGTTTTAATCAATGCTAATAAAGAGCCAATTGGTACTCGTATCTTTGGGCCGGTAGCAAGAGAATTAAGAGCAAAACAGTTCGTTAAAATTGTTTCATTAGCTCCAGAAGTTATATAGGCGGAAATATGAATAGATTACATAAAAGATACAACGACGAAATTTCAAAAGGTTTAGTGAAAAATCTTGGCTTTAAAAATATCATGGAAGTTCCAAGATTAGAAAAAATCACTATTTCAGTTTGTTTATCTGAAGCGGTTTCTAATCCAAAAATTTTAAATACAGTTGTTGATGAAATCACAGCAATCACTGGTCAAAAAGCCGTTATGACTAAAGCTAAGAAAGCGATTTCTAACTTTAAGTTAAGAGCAGGCATTCCAATCGGTGTTCGCGTGACTTTACGTAAAGAAAAAATGTGGGCGTTCCTTGATCGCTTAACAACTTTGGCTTTACCTCGCGTACGTGACTTCCGTGGATTACCTGGTAAAGGTTTCGATGGTCGTGGTAACTACAACATGGGTTTAAAAGAACAGATCGTATTTCCAGAAATTAACTTCGATAGAGTAGACAAAACCAGAGGCATGAACATTACTGTTTGTACTTCTGCTAAGTCAGATGCACATGGAAAGGCATTGTTAGAAGCTCTAGGTATGCCATTTAGAAAATAAGGTAGGTGTAAATTGGCACGTAAAGCAATGGTTCAAAAGAATAACGATAATAAAGAACTAGCTAAAAAGTATTTTAAGTACAGAAGAGAATTAAGAGAGAAAGCCATTAATATGAAGCTTTCTGATGACGAACGAATGACGGCAAGAAAAAAACTTCAAGCCTTACCTCGGGACACATCTATGAATAGAGTAACAACACGTTGTCAATTAACAGGTAGACCTCGTGGCAATTACAAAAAATTTGGTCTTTCAAGAATGGCTTTCCGAGCCCTAGCTCTTGATGGAAAATTACCTGGCGTAACTAAGGCAAGTTGGTAGGCGAATATGGATACAATTTCTCAGTTTATTACAAGAATCAGAAATGCAGGCGCTTCTAGACACGAAAAAGTTGACGTTCCAGCTTCTAAAGTGCGTGAAGGTATTGCGAAAATTTTGGCGAACCACGGTTTGATTCGTAGCTTTAAAGTAGCGAAGGACACTAAACAAGGTGTTATGCGAGTTTACTTAAAGTATGACGATGACGGAAACCATGTAATTACTAATATTTCTAAAGTTTCTCGTCCTGGACGAAGACTGTATGTTAAGTCGACTGAAATCCCAACTGTTAGATCAGGTTTGGGTATGACAATCATCAGTACAAGTGCAGGAATTATGAGTGGTAAAGAAGCGCAAGATAAAAATCTTGGCGGCGAATTAATTTGTAAGATTTGGTAGGTAGAAGATGTCACGTATTGGAAGATCACCAGTATTTTTTGATGATAAAACGCAGATTACGATTACTCCAGGCAACGAAGTCGTTGTTAAAGGCGGTAAATCTAGTTTGACGATTAAAATGTTAAAGGCAGTCACTGCGAAGATTGAAGGCAACAAAGTTGTTCTTTCAAGAACAGCAGAAGATAAAGAAACTAAATCTTTACACGGTTTATACAGAGCTTTGGTGCAAAACGCAGTAACAGGTGTTAGCAAAGGATTCACAAGATCTTTGGAACTACACGGCGTTGGATACAGAGCTGCAGTTACTGGTAAAAAATTAGAGCTTTCTTTAGGCTTCAGTCATCCGATTGTTTTTAATATTCCAGATGGCATTGAAATTAAAGTAGAAAAACAAACGGCAATTGCGATCACTGGTTCAAACAAAGAACTAGTAGGACAGGTAGCTGCTAAAGTAAGAAGTTTTAGACCACCAGAGCCTTATTTGGGTAAAGGTGTTCGTTATTCTGATGAGAAGATTCGTAGAAAAGCCGGAAAATCAGCTGGTAAATAGGTAGGATGTTATGAAGTTAAAATTAAGAAAAAAAATGAGCACACG
>JAYVAZ010000556.1:0-3400 GCA_043750675.1 Pseudobdellovibrionaceae bacterium
AATACAGCTGCCGATGTCTGTTTTATCTTTAGTTACAATCAGCATTTCCAGGAATATAGCTTGGCTGCTCTAAAGATTTAATAAATTCAACAAGTTCCGCTTTTTCGGTTTCAGTAAGAGCGGTACCATATTCGTGACCATGATTGCTGTTACCTTGCCGAGAAGTATCGTACTCAAAACTATTTTTGTCCTGTGGGCCACAGACATAACCAAATTTTGAAAGATCGTATTTACGACAGCCAACATAAAATCGTGTTGGTCGATCATTCTGTTTCGCAAGTAAGTCATAAATAGTCGGCACGGATCCGTTATGTAAGTACGGAGCGGTAAATAAAACTCCTTCAAGGGACTTAGCTTTAATTGCATCGAGGCGGCCAGCTTTTTTATTTTCTCGACAATTACCCATTCGATCGATTTCTGCAGGCGAAATTAGATTTTCGCGAAAATAATTGATGATCGCAGCGGCAGGTAAAATTCCTCTAGCTGCTTGTGCCGGAATTTTTCCATTCAAATCAATATCGGAAAATCCAAAGGCCGCTAAGTATACGGGTGCCAATACCGGACTAACGAAGGTTTCGTGATTGATTTCGTCAAAACTGTAATAGGGGTCCGTTCCGATATCTTTAACAGGTATGATTGGAAAATCCCAATAGCGATTGCCAAACTTATTTGCTGCTGTCAGTTTCGGTTGAACCGCATGGCAACTTTGGCAGTTTTGCAAAAACAACTTTTGACCGCGCTCTACTTTAATTTGGTCTAATGTGTAACCTAATTTATTTTCGACAACATTTTTCCAGCTTGGTGCTTTAAGCTTTTTATAAAGGTCTTCAACTTGGAAGACTTCATCAATTTTAATTGTTGTTAGGACTTTTGGAGTTCCAATCAAAGTTGATTCAACCCAATTTTTTCCGTAACCTGCCATCATCGCACCAACATTACGCCCCAATGAAGCATGAACTTGGCCATTCCACTGAGCAAAGTTTTGATTTGTCATTCCCCAGAGATGTGGGATGCTTGTTGGAGCGTGCGAAGGTCCACAATTATGGGAATTTGCAAAGATCATTGTTAATAGCAGAGTACCCATACGCGGAGTTAGTTTGCAGGCTAGGGTATTTGTAGATCCGCCCAGACCATCAATACGGCCCGGTCCCCATGGCACTTCGATATTCTGTTTATCAAAATAAAGATGATTCAGTAAGTGCCCATCTTTGAATTCATCTCTAAATAGACTTAGACGTTTTGCAAGACTGGAATCATTTTGTTGTGAAAGACTTTGGGCAAATCGGGCAAACTTTAAGGGATCAATTAATGTGGCTTCAATACCTTTTACGATGGAAGCTTCAAAACTTTGCAAATTAATCTGACTTTGATTTCCGTTAACCAATACTGTTCGGCCATTAATCTCGAGGGCACTGGTATGACAGGCTGTGCAGGTGACCCCGACCCATTTCTTCTCTCCATATAAATGCGAAGTTAATTCATTTTCATCAAAAGTGACACCAATGGGAATACCGTTTGTATTTGTGATGAACCCAAATCTTTCAAGATCTTTCGAAAATGTTTCATTAGAATCAGGACGTTCCAAAGCCATGAACCAACGAGCCGGCATTAATTGCGCCCCTAGGTTCCAATGATAGGCTTTTTGAATTTCGTCAGAGCTCCAGCCTTGCGGTAACGTGACAAAATTTTCTTGAGAATAGGCGGCAAAAGGGCCTAAGCCCAAAATAACGAATGACGTTAATAAAATGTTTAATTTCATAAGGATCCTTTTCATTATTAAAAATTCAAAAATAACTGTTGCGCGTATAACACTCGTTATATAACATCGTTATACAGGTTGATAATTAATACTCCTAATGGTGAAGGTCGTCAATGCAAAACAAAATTCTTATGGTTACCGCTGAAATTCTTGCAAAGGAAGGGCTGGATGCAGTTTCTATTCGTTATGTCTGCGAAAAAGTCGGGGTAAAGGCTCCAACAATATATTACTATTTTAAAGACAAAGACGGATTGATCGATGGTGTAATCAGCCTGGCTTACAAAAAACATATTCAACTTTCTTCCGAATTCTCAAAAGATAAATCACCGGTGAAAGGATTAATTAAAACCTGGGATTCATTTTTTACATTTGTCACAAAAAATCCCGAACTTTACCATGCGATTGTGGTGGCACACTTACGTGATCGTATTCCCAAAGAAGGTGGTGAATTGTTTGAAAGTATCGCCACAATTTTTAAAAAATTGGAAGATAAAGATCAGTTAAAGCTACCGTACAAAAAGGCCGCGGAAGTATTTTATGCAGCGGCCTACGGTCAAGCCCTAGTTTACATTTCGCAGGATTTAAATCCAAACCTAAAAGATGCGATCAAGTTTACGCGAAATATGTGCATCCAAGGTTTGTTGCGGGATAAAGCCGGAGGCAAAGCATGGCTTTAAGAATTGGCGTCAGTAGCTGCCTCCTGGGCAACAAATGCAATTTTGACGGGAACGATCTATTAAGCGCATTTGTAAAAAGACTTTCCGAAAATGAACAGATTGAATTTGTTTCCTTTTGCCCAGAAGACTCCGTTTTTGGCACTCCTCGTCCTAATCTGCGAATTGTCGGTGGAGATGGGAATGATGTATTGGATGGGAAAGCATCAGTCATAAACCAAAATAACGAGGACGTAACTAAAATACAAATTCAGGCTGCTCATCAGTTTCTTCAGCGTTTATTGGCGACCAATGTAAAGCATGCCATTTTGATGGATGGGAGTCCCTCGTGTGGCTCTAACGTATTATTAAAAGAAGACTCTTGGCCCACCGGTGGGTTCAAGCGTGGATCAGGAGTTACTGCTGCGTTGTTGAGACGAAATGGAATTTCAGTATTAAGCTGTTTTGATGAATTATCTATTTCGATTTTTCTAAAAGCCGAGATTAGGGATTTTCAGATTGAAACCGGCCTGAAAGATCTTAAAAATTTTCCCAAATTTAAGCACCTATTCTAAGTCTGGCTTGACGGCATCGGAGACCTCTTTTAGATTGCGCTCATGAATTTAAAAACTGAAATTGAAAAATTTGACTCACAATCCGGAATCGAGGTCGCACAAACGCCTCCAGCCAGTTGGTGCGTCGAACCTGAGTTTTTGGAATTTATCATCGTGTCCTTAAAAATCACTGGCAATTTGTGGCTTCGATAGATCAGCTGAAACAACCGGGATCTTATGTAGCCGGCGAATTCTGTAACGAGCAATACGTAGTAACTAGAACGGAAAGTGGCGAACTTAAAGCGTTCTACAATGTGTGCCGCCATCATGCTGCCCAGTTGTTGCAGGGGGAAGGTTGCACCAAGGAAATTGTTTGTCCTTATCATGCTTGGACGTATGGGCTGGATTGACAATTGAAGAAAGCACCGCAAATG
>JAYVAZ010000557.1:0-2505 GCA_043750675.1 Pseudobdellovibrionaceae bacterium
GCAAAAAGGCTTAGTATCGGTGGGCGAAAAATATAGCAGCAGTTTGTATGCTGCGGGAGTCCAGAAATTTATGAAATTTGCAAAATACGAAAGCGAAAATGGTTTAGAGGCCTCGGTCGTTGCCGCTGACGTATTTCATGCGTTAACCGCAAAAAGTCCTAAACTGAAGTATACGCCGGTGCCCCGCAAGCTGTTCAGTTTGCATATTCCTCGAATGTTACCGAAAGCCTTAAATGATGTTATTATGAAAAAGGCGCTGTTTTTAAATCCACCGAAGGAAAAATAATGAAACAAATATTGATCGTTTTTGCATTTTCGGTTTTATTCCTACAGCAAAGTCAGGCTAATTGGTCAATAAGTTTGGGTTATAACAATCCCCCTTCGGCAACGGTGGGTTTGAATTTAATGAATCTATGGACGAATTGGGCTTTTGAAATAGGGTTAGGTTCTGCAAAAGTCGAAGACAAAAATGATTCTACTGTTGATGTTTCCGTGTTAACGGGCGACGTGGATTTTAAATATCTATTTTCCAGCGGCGATTTTCGACCTTACTTACAGGTGGGTACCGCTTATGCCATTGGGGCTAAAGATAATGCCGCAAGTCTTGGGGTAGGGGGATCCGGTTACGGTGGTTTGGGATTTTTTGCGATGGGAAGTCGGTTCTATGGCTATGCCAGCTACAATACCGGATCATTTATTCAGTTTGGTTTAGGAATGGATATTTAATGAAAACTGGTTTGTTGTATGAAACCGTCGGCGAAACTCCGCTGATAAAAATCAAATCTTTATCGGATCGAACTGGCTGTGAAATTTTTGGTAAGGCAGAGTTTTTAAATCCTGGTGGCAGTGTAAAAGACCGAGCGGCCTTGGGTATTATCACTGATGCGGAAAAAAGTGGAAAATTAAAAACCGGATTTACTATTATCGAAGGAACCGCTGGCAATACTGGCATTGGATTGGCAACTTTGGCCGCACAAAAGGGTTACAAGTGTATTATTGTAATGCCCAATAACCAAGCCCAAGAAAAGTACGACACACTTAAATCTTTGGGGGCACAATTAGTAACTGTTGATCCCTGTCCCTTTGCAAATGAAAACCATTTCTATCATACGGCTCGTCGTTTAGCCGAAAGTACAGCTAACAGTTTTTGGTCAAACCAATTTGAAAATACCGCTAACTATGTTTCTCATTTCGAGACAACGGGTCCCGAGATTTGGGAACAAACAGGACAGAAGATTAATGCATTTATTTCAGCTTCGGGAACTGGTGGAACTATTGCGGGAGTATCACAGTTTTTGAAAAGCAAAAATCCAAATATTCATATTCGGTTGGTCGATCCCATGGGATCGGGTATGTATAACTATTTTAAAACCGGCCAAATCGCTTCGGTGGGAAGTTCGATTACCGAAGGCATAGGAATTATGCGACTAACTGAAAACTTCAAGAAGGCGAAGATAGATGAAGCCGTACAGTATAGTGATCAACAGATGATTTCTATGCTTTATCACTTGGCTAGATTTGATGGATTGTTAGTGGGAAGTTCTGCGGCTCTTAATTGTTATGCGGCCTATCAGTATGCCTTAGAAAACAAAAACAAAGGTTTAAGAGTGGTCACGGTTCTTTGTGACTCGGCTTTAAGATATCAGTCTAAATTGCTTAATCATGACTTCCTAAAAAACAAATCCCTAGACCCTGATATCGTCATTTAATAGGATTTTAAAGGTTTAGTCCCTTTTTGCCGATACCTACTTATAAGACAAAAAGGAGAGTACTCATGAGTCAATACGATTTATCAGGTCTGTATCAGTTTTTAACTCAAACCCCAGAGGGTGGCCTACGAAAAATGCTTGTCGATAACAAGCCTATGACAGAAGTTCATTTCAATTTATTGATAAAGGTCATTAGAAATTGCGACGAATCTAAATTTTGCGAGTTCGCAGATAAAAAAGATTTTCCAAAAATCAAATACAATCCCAATGAAACGAAATTAAAAGATAAATTCTGGGATGATTGCTTTGCAACTTTCAAAGCGCGTGGCATTTTAAATCCGACGACAAACAAGGTTGCAGCTTAGTTTTTTCCAGCATCGCCCGGCGAATTGTTTGAAAGAAAAGACAAAAAAAAGAGAGCTTACTGGCTCTCTTTTTTATTTGGATAGCCTAAAAAGTTCTTAAGAAGCCATTTTGAATGTATATTTCGTCATACTTGGTTTGTAAGACTTTTTGTAATTCATGAATTTTTTATAATCTTTATTGTACGCTTTCTTGAATGTAAATTCGTGTTTTGTGAACATTTTGTCTAACCAAGTGTAATAGCATGTGTACATATGGTTTGATAAAAAATTGCAATACCAAGTAAATGGCATAGCCGAAGTAACCGGATTCTTCTTCGCAAAAGACTTAATTTCTGCATTAAAGTAACCCCACCATTGTTTGGCTTCAGATTGATGTACGAAGTTTCCTACAAAGTAGTTTCTGTTCTTATGAGTAAATCCCACTTCAAATC
>JAYVAZ010000558.1:0-2878 GCA_043750675.1 Pseudobdellovibrionaceae bacterium
TGAAAAGAAACTGCATTGCATTGGCTGGAGACTCAGCAGTTCCATTGCATAAAAAAGTATAATCTGCAATTCCTGAAGTGTGATGTAATAGGTTAGAAACTCGAATTCTATCATAGACGTTGGGTGAATCTGGCATAAGAGATCGAATCGGGGCTTCGAGACTAAAGCCCTTTTCCTGAGAAAGTCGCCATATCAAGAATGCTGTAAATGGCTTTGTTAATGATGCAAAATTAAACTGCGTAGAAGTCGTGAGCTGGTTGCCGCTATCTAGCCTTGACTCACCGATTGCACCTGAATTTATTTGGTGGCCACCAACTCCGATGGCCCATACCATACCGGGATCTGCCAGAACTGGAACAGGTGAACCAATGAAAAATCCAACGAAGACAATCTTTAGTAAGGATTTCTCGAAAATCATATTAACCACAGTACGCCCCATACTTTTTTATTGTCCTCGGAACTCGGCACCGGTACTATATCGAAAAAAACATAGCTGTCCATATCTTGCGCCTGATAAAACACTTTCTTAACTGTTTCAGCAATAATGGCACGCGCAGGGACATCTAGCCACCACTTCGCCATAGCCACGCTGGCCGCGATTATCGCTACTAATAAAAGTAAAAAGAATCTCCCATCAACTCTGTATAAAATATCTCTTATATTTTGCGCGCTCATAACTTGGTATATATATTCCTTTATACCTTTTGTAAATAAGTTAAGTAGTAGGGATAGATTGTCGACTTCTTGGTAAAGTCTTGATGGAACTATCTTACTATTTGAAGTTCTATCTGTTCAAAATTATTTAATTTTTCCTTAAGAAAAATCAGCTGATTGTTCTCAATTTTAAAATCAGTTCCATTAAATAGTTGAACAAATTCCGAGGCTCCGTTGAGTTTTATTCTAGCACTTTTCACAGATTCGCCACTTGTTAAGCCTACTAGATATTTAGAATTGATAATACTGAAAAAATTAGATGCTATTTTCTTCAATCGTTCACCAAGCTGAGCTGATGTGCTGCAAATAGTATCAATTGAAAAATTCTGTTCTGGAAAGTAAGTCTTTATGGAACTGAAAAAAGTATCTTTGGATTGACCTGGATTTAAATCACAACTTTGACCTTCTACATTTGTCACGATTGAAATTAAATACTTCTCATTTAATTTTGACAAAACTTTAGTCTTAAATTCATTCACAAATAGTGCGCTTCGGCTGCTGGCGGAACCTATTGAATTTAAATTTTCCTGCTTCAGTCCGAAGGGAAGAATTGTTATATCCGCACCTACTACTATTTTTTCAATTGGTACAGTGGTTACAGTCTCTGAACACGAATTTAGAGTCGTACCGGGGGGAAGGTAAACATTTGTCGAGCATGATCCGGCACCTCCAATTTCATAGGTTCGATTATTTGGGCTGCACGACAGCTGGCAGTTTGATGATCTTGCAAAGCTTCCACAGGACTCTCCTGTTGGAAATGGCATTGAAATGTTTACTATCTCGTATCGAATGATACTTACATGATCCGCGCCGTACACTGGAGTCGTACACTCGCCAGATGCTATGAACTGTTGTTCTGTAATTGTTGCCGTATAGGTTTTAGAATTTATATTCTCGTATTCACCAGTCGGAGCGTACTCAGAAACCTTTAGCAACGGAATTGATAACTTACTAAGCGAATTGGTATCGTCTTCATCAGTAATGATAAAGATAAATCCGCGATCTCCGTCGTTAAAAAATTTTAATCCCTGCATCGCTGCTACGGCAAAAGGCGCTTCGCTACTTGAACCCTGCGTGCCTAGACTTCTTATCTTATTGGCAATTTCTAGGATTGCTGCCTTCTTTTGCGCAACAGTCTGAGTTGGGTCAAGCTTATAAGTCGAAACTGTATTCGCGGTCAATTCTGCTTTTACAGAGGTTCCTGCGTATCCTTCAAGTGAAATCGGTGTATTGCTATTTAAAGTGGTGTATAAAAAATTTTCCTCAATGTCTGTTCGACCGTCATCGGCCTGATACGATGTCGAGACAATTTGAATTTCACTATCGTATTGGCTGAGTCGATCTAAGAGCACTGCAACTTGATCACTTAAATTTTTTTGAGAATTTTCCATCGTTGCTGAGTTGTCGACAACTAAAAGCGCCTTAACCTTGTAATCAATTTGCTGCAATTCTCCAGGTTCAGGAAAAATGACTTTTAATCGTGAGTTTTGACTTGGAATAGGTCCGCCATTAGAACCAAAATCGGAGCTAACAATCGGTTCAAAAATTACCTTGGCGCAATTTTGAAAAAATATCAAAACGCTAATTAAAATAATACCTACTACAACCAAATACCATTTTTTTTTCTTCATCAATGCCTCAGATAATCGTCAAAAATTGCAGTAGCAGTTGCACCCCTGCTCTCACCTAATCGGCTAAACCACACATAAGATGTAATGACAAATTTTAACTCCAGCGCGTTTATCGGAAAATGGTATCACTGGGAGTCTTAATGGGTATCCAATCAACTTTTGTCTTAAATTGAGCCGTATTTCAATTTTATGCTTTCCTACCTTGGTCTGTATAAGCATTCAGTTACGGGTGGAAAATCTGTGCTTTCCAACATTTAAAATCCTCCCGAAATTCAATCCTTTAGTCCATTTTCGTAAAATGATTAATCACCTGTTGGGGGATTTGCGTCTCACTGTAAGAATAGACAGCTTTGCTGGGTCCTACTGCAGATGAAACTGGCACTGCCTTTGTATATTAAGAAGGTACAAGGAGACGCTATAAAGCGTTTTAAATCGAGATGAAAGCATTACTAACCATATTAACAATCCTAGCCTTGAACGCCGCTGCTGAAGCTGCGTTGATGCCTAATGATTTGATGTTGATTAGAAAACCA
>JAYVAZ010000559.1:0-1845 GCA_043750675.1 Pseudobdellovibrionaceae bacterium
TTGTTCTGGACTCAATGACTTGTCAAAAGAAGTGATTAAATTGTATGGTATAGAAAAGGTTTTTGAAAAACCTTTTGATCACCGGACCCTAATAGATGAAATCCAAATAAATTTTTCGGGAATAAAACTATAGGTTGCTTAGAAACTTTTCCAATTTTAGATTGATGTAATCGGGAAAATCCAATTGTGTACAGTGTGATCCATAGGGAGCCTCAAAAAAGAGGCTGTCTTTAATAAGATCGCTTAGTTCGCTTTGATATTTTTTAGGTGTAACCGAATCCTTCTCGCCACTTATGACCATTGTTGGAACGCTCATTTTTCGGGCCACCTCAGCACCATCGAAGGTCATTAGATCCTCAAAGTAAGGAATAAAAACTTCTAAGGGAATTTGTGAAACCCCTTTGGCGTAAACTTCGATATCTTTAAACTGTGTTAACTTCCAATTGAAGCCGCCGGCCATAGCACTTAGAAACATACTTACCGGATTATTAATTGCATTTTTCCACAACATATTCCAAGTAACCGGCGCTTTTTCAAATTGCGATTTTACGAAATAAAAAAGAGGTTCGATCACATCTATTCCGAACATTCCTTTAATAGGATTCGAAGCAAAACCATTTATAAATGAAACGGTTTTAAAATACTGCGGAAATAAATCATAAGTCTTTAAAATAATTTGTGCCCCAAAACTGTGGCCAACAAAATGGGCCTTTTTAACTTTCAGTTCAGATAGTAAAACATCAATATCTTTTGCGACCGATTCTAAATTTATGTTATTGAAATCTTTGGCAACGCTTTTATGATGGCCACGAATATCAAATGTAATGACTTGGTATTTTTGTGAAAAATAATCTACTTGAAAATGCCAATGATTCATTAAACAAGCTAATCCATAAATAAAAACGATCGGTTCACCTGAACCATGCGTTTCATAGTAAATCTCGGTTCCGTCAAAACTTTTTACTGTTCCTGTTGATTTTGCGATTCCCATATATCAATCCTTATAATTGTATTGCCGATTCTGATCGTATCTCCAGGTTTAATCAAGCTCGAAGAGGAACTTTGATCATTCAAGAACACCATTTGTGGATACTTCGTTGTAAAGAAAATTCCCGAAGGAGTCGGTGAAATTTCAAATGCAACGGCCGGGCAGGCCTCTTCTAAAAGTTCGACGTCTAATACATCAGCACCAATTCGGCGTGGGCCGTAACCTAAAATCACTTCCGAATCCATTTGGATTCCTCCGATAAAGGTCAGTTTTAGCGCCGGGTTAAAAGCCATACTTTTTTTTGCACCGCTGAAGTTTTGGATTCCTAGATTTGGACCCTTTTCGATAATTTGGTCTCTCCAGGTTTTGGTTTCTACAATCGGCGGCAGCGGTTCCTCGGGGGCCGAGTCCGCAATGGGTTGGGCTCCAGACGCTGCGTCTGCGGCACTTTGATCTGCAGAAGCTTTGGCAATAATTTTATCTACCGAAGGCGGCGTATCGGCAGAGTCCTCTTTTTCTTCGATGACCAAAAGCATGGTTTTTCCAACCAGAATCGTTAGTCCGGCGATTAAGGCCACTTTCTTTTGCCTTACGCCATTAATTTTAAGTCCATTGGATGAATCTAGATCGACCAGGAAATAGCGTCCTTGATGATCAATTTCTATAACTGCGTGATTTGACGAAACTTTTGCATCAGAAAGAACAATATCACCGGAGTTTCTTCCAATCTTGAAGCCCGGTTTGACTTTAAATATTTTGTGCGGCCCAAGATAGCGGCCAAACATACCGGTGGTTTTAAAAGGTAAATCAGCGACAGTGATGCCGCCCGTCAGAAATTCTGCGGCTTCATTGGCGGG
>JAYVAZ010000560.1:0-3782 GCA_043750675.1 Pseudobdellovibrionaceae bacterium
CGTCTCGGGAGAAGTCAAAGCCGAAGTGCTGGTCGCGGGAATAGGTGAAGAATGTGCAAAGTTGAAAAAAAGTAAAATTATACTGAAACTGTATTTTACCTGTTTAACAAAACCTAAGTTAATCAATGATGTTATCCTCTTGCCGTTGTGTATAAGTTTGTCTTATCGAACCAATGAGGTCCTTTTATTGTACTTTTCCGACGACAGCATATAAAACCTAACAGATTTATTTAATCACCGAATAAGGTGGGGGACAAGAAATATGAAACAATTGAAGATCAAAACAGTTAATCCATTTAAATTAAAAGGGATAACTGCGGCTTTGTTAGTTACGACACTTACCAGTGTTTTTATGGCTTGTACTCCGAATGGTGGTCAGGTTGGTGATAGCAATGGCGAAAAAATTATCAGTCATCGCCCACAATCAGATACTCATTTCATCGCTATCGTAAAATTGCAGAACAAACCTTTGTTGCAATCAAAAACGGCTGAGGGTGTGGATAAAGACCTAGCCAAAGCAATCGATGCGGAGCAAACGCAATTGATTGCTGACTTGCAAAAGCTAAGTCCAGATATCAAAGTTCTTTACCGTTATAGAATGGTATTGAATGGTATCGCTGTCGTAGTTCCTATCGAACTTAAAGAAAAACTGAAGTCTTCATTTAACGTGGCTCATGTTGAACAGGAAAGTCCGTTTACTCGTCCAGAACCTTTGGATGTTGGTTCGGCCGAAGCGGCTGCTATCACTATTCGAAATTCAGTTAAATTCATCGGGGCTGAAAAAGTTCACGGTTTAACTTCGAAAAATGAAGCCGGTACAGAAGTAGCAGTTACTGGAAAAGGTATTCGCGTAGGTATCATTGATACTGGTATCGATTACACACACGCAATGTTAGGTGGAGTTGGAACAGCTGAAGCCTACAAGTCTATTAATCCTTCTGAAAAAACCGACATGTATCCGAATTCTAAAGTTGTTGGTGGTATCGATTTAGTAGGAACCGAATACAATTCGGCTTCTGGTGATTTCAGCAAACATATTCCAAAACCAGATGCAAATCCATTGGATGAGGCTGGTCACGGATCTCACGTTGCTGGTACAGTTGCTGGTCACGGTGACAATGAAAACACTTATTCAGGTGTTGCTCCGGACGCTGACTTATACGCAATCAAAGTTTTCGGTGCTAAAGGTTCTACGGGAAGTGCCGTAGTTATCGCTGGATTAGAATTCGCCGCTGATCCAAATACGGATTTAGAATTGAATGACCAATTGGATGTAGTGAATCTTTCTTTAGGTAGCCCGTACGGATTACCGCAAATTCTTTATGATGAAGCCGTTAAAAACTTAAGCGAAGGGGGAACTGTAGTTGTTGCCTCTGCAGGTAACAGCAATCATTTAGATTACATCGTGGGTTCACCTGGTGTTGCTGAACAGGCTATTTCGGTAGCGGCCTCTGTAGATGATTCTTTCCACAACTGGAAATTTAATGCGATTAAGTTTGTTACTCCTAAAGCCGGTGATTTATTATCTGAACTAGTTGAGTCAGCATTGACCAAGCCAGTTGCTGAAGTAGGTGACCTAAAAGGTAAGTTAGTTTTTGCGGGTCTTGCTGATGCAGACTTCAGTGATAGTTTAAAAGCAGAATTGAAAGGCAACGTTGCTTTCATCAATCGTGGTGTAGTTACTTTTGCTGATAAAATTCGTCGCGCAGCTGAAGCTGGTGCGATTGGTGTGGTTGTGGCGAACAATCAACCAGGCGCCCCTTTTGTAATGGGTGGTGATGGAAAATACGAAATTCCGGCATTAATGATCGCGCAAGATTTAGGCGCGACCGTTAAGGCACAAATGGCTTTGGGTGATGTGACTGTTCTTTTCAAGACCGATGACAAGATTGAAAAACCAGAGTTGATTGATACTTTGACTAGTTTTTCTTCTAAAGGTCCTCGTTCCGTAGATGCCTTATTGAAACCTGAAATCTCTTCTCCAGGTGCTAACGTTATTTCGGCGGCAATGGGTGAAGGAAACAAAGCCGTGAAAATGTCAGGGACTTCGATGGCGGCACCACATATTACTGGGGTAATGGCATTGTTGAAACAAAGATTCCCGCATTTATCTACGATTGAATTAAAATCGGTATTGATGGGACATGGAACAACTATTAAAGATGAAAAGAAACAAGACTATCCAATCAGCATGCAGGGTGCGGGTCGTGTTCAATCTTACGAATCTGCAATGGCCAAAGTAGCCAGCCGTGACGTATCAGTTTCTTTAGGTGTTGTTGCTTTAGAAAAACAAAAAGTTTTAAGAAGACAGCTGCATTTGAAAAATATTTCAGCAGAAAAAGTGACCGTAAAAGTTGCTTTGGATTCAACTACCTTGAAGGCGAATCCGGCTTCTGTTGATTTAGTATTAGAGCCCAATGAAGAAAAAGATTTTACTATGGACTTTGTGGTTGCGGTTGCAGCGATGAAAAATCCAGTTGAAGAAATGGGTGGCTTGATCCGTGTCACTGAAAATGGAGCAGAAGTTCATCGTATTCCGGTATTGGCAGTAGTTAAGAA
Organism: Pseudobdellovibrionaceae bacterium; assembly: GCA_043750675.1. Lineage (GTDB taxonomy): Bacteria > Bdellovibrionota > Bdellovibrionia > Bdellovibrionales > Bdellovibrionaceae > JAYSSX01. The sequence goes on from JAYVAZ010000560.1 coordinate 2,560, forward strand.
AATTTCTAAGGTTCAGGCGTCTCAATTATTGGTTAAGGCCGATTCGGCAACTAGCGCTGATGGTGCGGTTACTGAGTTAACTTTAAAAAACACTGGTGTTAACAGCGGTAAAGCGTTGTTGTTTAACTTATTAGGTAAAGACAACCGCAAACCAAGCCCGACTTCTACCGTCTCTTCAAGCGCTGTTTGCGACTTGCAGGCCGTTGGATACCGAATCGTTGATAAAGTAGTCAATGGCGAAAGCAAAAAAGTTCTTCAGATTGCTGCCAAACTGTACGATGCAATGACGACTTGGAATGCTTGCGAATTAACAGTTCTAATTGATAGCAATAATGATGGCCTGGCAGAACAAGAATTAGCTGCGATTGCTTTAGAAAACGTTAAAGGATTGTCTTCAGCTACAAATGCAGGTTCTTTTTACAGCGTTCTATTGGATGCGGCTAAAGTAAGAGAATTAAGAAAGAAATACGAAGATGATTCTAAATCAACGGTTTCGGAAGTGGCTTTAAAAGCGGCTGAAGACTATGCATCTGCTCAGATCGATCGTTTACCGGTAGAGATTTTAAATCAATCATCGGTAATTATGGTAGAAGCTGACGTGACTTTGTTAGCGAAGACGGCGACTGGTTCATTAAACATCAAAGTGGCTACTTTGATTGACGAACCAAGCGTAACTGAAGTTGACGATTATCTTGGAAACAAATGGAATAAAGTTTCTTTACAGGAAAAGAGTCAGGCTTATATCGGTTTACCACTTTCAGTAACTTTAGGTGCGGGCGAAAGCAAAACAGTGGATTTTACAAAAGGTTTGGGAACTCAAGATTTATTGGTTCTGATGCCTGATAATAAAACGGTTGCTTCGGATATGATTGTTGACGAGCAAAGCCAAATTTTAAAAGCGAAATTTCAACCTTAATTAATATTGAGGGAGCGCTGTAGGAAACCACCTTAGGCGCTAAAATTAAAACCGCAGCGCTTCGGCGCAAAGAAAGGGGTCAGCGAAATCTGACCCCTTTCTTTTTCTAGAGGCTAGCCTCAGACTTCAGCATCGCTTAATTCAAGGCGACACCACCTGGCTAGGCGCCCCCGGTGGTGTTGCTGCGCAAAGTAGTTTGATTCGAAATGATTCGGCGAAGTCCTCATTTAAGTGATGACCTTAAATCTAGATACAATTTAAAGTACCTAAATCTAAAGCGGCTTTGTAGATTTGCTTGTGCCCTGAT
>JAYVAZ010000561.1:0-3052 GCA_043750675.1 Pseudobdellovibrionaceae bacterium
CTGGCTCTGTGCCAACTTCCAATTGATAAAAACTTTCTTTTGATTTGCTGAGAAGGTTATATTTGTAGATTTGGTGATCAGTCTTGTTGAAATAATAAATGTTTTCATTATTATTCGTTTTGCTTGGATCGGAGCCAGCGATCCAACTTCCTTCGACTTTGGTAAATTTATTTTCGTCTGGTGCAAAAATTAATACGTTGGGTGAAGCTTTCGTATCAGAAAGATTATCTTGTTTGCCAATATAATATTTCTTTTGATTAATAAGTCTGCTTTCATAAAAATAATCGCCGCCTATTATTGAATTTTCGCTAGGCGGCAAATCGTAAATTGTTTTTGTTGAAGCGTCTAATATTTTCAATTCTGAGACGAACGAATTATTAAATATTCGCGGGTTATTATTTCGCCAAACGTAGGGATCCATATCGTTGTTAATTGATGGACTCCAAAACGTAGAGTCATTAAGTCCAAAGGATATAGGCGACCCGGTCAGGTCGTCTAATTTTATCTTCAAAATGAAAGAAATAGAAGCAAATCTGGTCAAGTTGCCTTCAATATAAAAATTATTATCGTTTTCCCAAAAATTGATTTTAGTGAGTTTTATTTTAAGGCTTAAAATGGTGTCAGAATATTCACTACAATTTGTTAAACTGGTACACCGATTGAGTTTTAAACTTGTTTTATTTATAAAAAATGCCGTATTATTTTTACAAATTAAAGTCTTTAGTACATAGTTGAAACCCACCGCGAATTTAAGTCCGGCGTCTGCCAATTTTGTATAATCAATGCCATTGCAAGTCATATTGTAGTCAGCTTTGGTGGCCAGTTTGCTAATTTCAGAACTTTTGAAGTCTTCATATTTTAAAAGTTTATTATTATTTGCAAAGTCATATGGAATTGTTTCATCTATTTTTTGAAATTCAGTGGTGGTATTTATGTAGTGGTAGACCTTTTTTTCTAATTTATTATAGACCTTAAAAATGGCCTTATTTAGTGACTCAAATAAAAATGTTTCTTCGTAAGAGCCGATTATTTCGGTGCTGTTTAACGAATAACTTAAATTACTGTCGTCGTCGGGAAAGAAAAGATTTGTTGTTTCATACGAATTTACATCGATAAATGCTAATTGACTAGTTTGCAAATTATTTGATTTTTCATTTTCAAATTGGCACAGAATTTTTCCTAAATTTTCAGATCCAGGGTTGTAGGCGCAAGGCTTACTTTTGTTTGCGTCTAGTTTAGTAAACTCATGAACCACTTGTTTCGTATTTAAGTCGATAATAATTAAACTTTTGGTGTAGGGTAGTAGTCCCGGTATGGGGATCATTCTTTGCTTAATGACGACTAGTGCGATTTTATTTAAATTTGGAAACATCAAGTGGCCAGACGCTTTTAAATCTTTTTTAGTATATAACGAAAAACTGATGTTTAGGTTGGAATCATGAATGTAGTAATCAGAACCATTTAAAATAGTAATTGTTCTGTGGTCGTCAAAATAATAATTTCGTGCATTCCAGTAAAGTCCATCTTGTATTGGCGTAGTCTGGCTATTGAATGCCGCAGAATCAACAATTTTTAAATTCATACCATCTAAATTATATAGTTCTGGTGCTGTGGCGCTTAGGGGGCTTCCTGAATCAGAACTTAGATTTTCCTTTAACCTGAACCCGGCTTTAGAGCAATTTTGATAAAGAAATACAACGAAAGTCATTAAGAACAATAAAAAGAATTGTTGCTTCATTTCCTCACCCAAATCCCCTCAAAACGAACATAATATCTACGATTCCTATCGGAATAATCAGGGTAAATTATTAGTAATAATTTGAAATATTTTTGTTTCAAAATGAAACGGATCTCTTTAATAGTTTGTTCTTGAATTCGCAAGGCATAAAATGGTAGGGGCAGTGGTGGTGATAAAAGTGGCTAAGCTGTTGAAATAACTTAACACCCGTAGATACGACCAATCTTCATTATTATTGACGATCCACATTAGAATGTTTGTAATTAGTGTCGGAGGATTCAATGATTAAATTTTCAAATATTTTTTTAGTGATTATCACTATGCTATCGTTAAGTGTTTTTGCTGCCGAAGGGGAACCTATGGCTGCGGGATCAACGAATAGTAACTTTTCTAAAGATTGGAACTTTCGTTTCGGTCCCATTGGTTTGTTAGTTGGATTAGTGAATTTAGAAATGGATTATAAAATTAATAATAAATTTACTATTGGACCCACTTTAGCTTTTTGGAATTTGAAATTATTAGACGTAACGGTCCGGGCTAGCTCCATTGGTGTTCAAGGTCGGTATTTCTTTGATCAAGTTTATTCCGACTCTTGGTATGGTTTAGGAAAAATTCAAGCTTCTAAAATTAAAGCAACGATTGAAGACAGCGGCGTTGTTTACACCGGCGAAGGATCTGGCGGGGGATTAGCTTTGGGTTTGGGGTACCATTGGTTTTGGGACTCTTCTTTTAATATGAATTTAGGTTTTGGCCTAAATACATCCACAACCAAAGTTAAAGTAAAAGATTCCCTGGGTAATGCATACAAAGACGATGCGGCTGCTGACGGCAGGGGATTTTTGGAATTTACAATGGGTTGGATTTTCTAATTCCCCTTCGAAGGTCCAGCGAAAACCAGCAAACGGTTAAAAAATAAAACTGGACCTTTTTTAAATCCCTAATCTTCCGATTAATGTATCGGAGGAATCCGTGGGACTACAGTATTCAAAGCACAAAAGATCAGAAGGCAGTGAAAGTCAGTGGACATCATACTCAGATTTATTTTTGGGTTTGTCAGTTGTATTTTTACTTTTATATATTACTGCAAGCTTACGAACGGGAACAACTGGGTTGCAAAACCAAGTTGAAAAAGAGCGTTTGTCCATGCAAGTTCAGGATTTGCAGAATCAATTAAAAGCTTACAATACCATCCGGCAAGATACGATTAAAGAATCTACCGAGCAGGATCAAAAAGTCTACGAAAATCTTTTATCTAAATTAGATCTTCTTAAAGAAGATGCTAAGGATGAAAAAGATAAATTACGTCAGCAGGCC
>JAYVAZ010000562.1:0-14220 GCA_043750675.1 Pseudobdellovibrionaceae bacterium
TGATAAATTAGCGATTGGAATTGGAATAAATACGGGTCCGGTGATTGTCGGAAATATTGGAAGCGAAAGACGGCTTGATTATACCGTTATTGGTGACAACGTAAATATGGCATCTAGGATCGAAGGCTTGACTAAATATTATGGGGTGGGTTGTCTTATCGGCCAAGGTACTTATGAAAAAGTCAAACAGCAGTTTAGTTTTAGAAGAGTGGACCTGGTTGTGGCCAAAGGTAAAACCGAGCCCATTTGGCTGTATGAGCCGTTGGATCTGGAATCGCTGAATTCAGTACCGGAATGGGTGAGTCTATTCGAACAAGGACTGGAACATTATTTAACAGCGGAATTTGCCCAAGCCCTTTCTTGTTTTGAAAAAGTGCTGCATTTAAAGAATTCTGACGGGCCATCTTTACTGTTTGTCGATCGCTGTTCACAGTTGATTGCGCATCCACCCAAAGAATGGACTGGAATTTTTAAGGCAACTGAAAAATAAAAAATGGATAGTTTCTGTTGTATTTAGTCGTAATATTTTACTAACATTATATAAATTTGCATCTTAGTAGGTAGAAGGAGTTCTTATGAAGTTTATATTTGGGTTTGCAATTACGCTTGGTTTTACAATTTTAGCACTGGGTCAGACTGTGTTATATGTTCAGCCAGCAACGTCGAAACTAAAGATCGAACCTAATTCTCAGGCTGCCGACGTCAAGGCTTTAAATCGGGGTGCCCAGGTCAAGGTTTTAGAAACGAAAGGAACTTGGTATAAGGTTTCCGTGGACAAAAGTGAAGGTTGGATTTCCAAATTATTTGTGAGTCCGATTAAACCGGTGGGTGCGGATCAAACGGCCCAGTTGAATGATGTTAGTCCTGAAAAATTAAGCCGCAAAAGAGCCGGGCAATATAGCGTAACCGCTGCCGCACGCGGATTGTCCAGCGGAGGTAGAGGTCGCAAGAATACGGAAGACTACCGTGCTAATAATCAGGCTTTAGAAGAAATGGAAAATATCAAAGTAAAACCTGAAGAAATTAAAAATTTCGACACTGAGGGTGGATTATATGGTCAGTAAAATTTTAAAATATTCTGTATTATTGTCATTTTTAGTGCAGGCTTCTTGCCAAACTTCTGTCATCAAAAAAATGGATAGTCCGGTTAATACGGATAATGTTTTATCGGCTGAACAAAAAGAATCTATAAAAGATTTACAGGATGAAATTACTATCGGAAAAAGCATGGCGGCTAAAATATTGGGTACATATGGCGTTTATAAAAAAGAACCTGTGAAAACTCAATATGTTAAGACTTTGGGTACCAGTTTAGCTAAGCAATTTGGCCGAGCCGAACTGGTTTTTTATTTTGAAATCTTAGATACCGACGAAATGAACGCATTTGCTACCCCAGGAGGCTATGTTTTCATTACGAAGGGTTTGCTGTCCAATGTAAAATCAGAGTCAGAGTTAGCAACCATTCTGGCGCATGAAATTGCGCATATTAATCGTAAACACATGTACAAAGATATTATGCCTAAAAAGGAAGTCTCTACTGGTGAAAACCTCAACCGAATTTTATCAAGAGGGGCTTCGGATATTGGCAAATCTTTGGCCCAGGCCGTTCAACAGGGGATGAAGCTGTTGTTAGAAAAGGGCATAGGCCAAGAGGCCGAGTTTGATGCAGATGTCGTAGGAGTTCAATATGCCGCTGCGGCTGGCTACAACCCAACCAGTTTAAAGAGCGTATTGAAAAGAGTGCAGAGTTCAATGAAGCCAGATAGTCAAATGTCACACACGCATCCACCTTTTGAAAAAAGGTATACCTTCATTGATCAAACGATTAAGGAAAATGGACTACCTGTAAGAATGACGGCCAATGAAAAAAACATTTCAAAACGGTTTAAAACTGCCTTTGGTGAAGTGGGAGATTCCATTAATGAGTAAAATCCTCTTTGCCTTTTTACTAATTTTTAGCTTTATAGCTAAGGCCGATGATTATCACTATAAAGATTTGCTTATTGGTGAGCGTGCCATAGGACTTGGTGGCTCTTATATCGCAATAGCAGACGATCCCAGTGGGATGTGGTATAATCCGGCGGGGATTATTTTTAGTTTTGAAAATTATTTTAGTTTGTCAGCTAATGCGTACTTATCAACCAGTGAGGTTTATAAAAATGTGTTAAAGGGGAATAATTACAGCTATGCCTCTAGCAATTTGGTTCCCAACTTTTTTGGATTTACGCAAAATTACGACAAGTGGAAGTGGGGGTTTGGTATTGTGGTTCCCAATTCAGACTTGTATGACCAGGATGATCAGTTTGATGATCTTAGTGCGGTCGCAGGTAAAGTAAAAAGTTTTCAGCGGCGCTTTTATAGACAGAATACGACAACCTCTATAGGTCTGGCTGCCGCTACGGAAGTAAAGAAAAATCTAACCATCGGTTTAAGTGTATTTGGAAATTATCACGTTGATAAAACCATTAGTAATCAATTAATTGTCTACAATGCAAATTCGCCGAATTTAATGACCTATCATTTTGACAATGGATATTTGACTAAAAATGTATTTTCAGTAAGTCCTAAGTTAGGAATGCAATGGATGCCAACTAAGTCCATCAGCGTTGGGGCGGTGGTTTCTAAAAAATTTACTTTAAGCGGGTCCCAAAAGCTGAAATCGTATAAAAATACTTTAAATGGCACGGGTGATTTTCCTGCGGATCCAACCGGAAATGTAGATGCTGATTTACAGACGGCTACTACAACTGGCAGCACTAAAGACCTATCTCCACTTGAACTGGGTTTCGGATTGGCTTACTTCCCTGATAAGGTTTTCTTATTAACCAGCGATTTCATATTTTACACTTCGGATACGGCCTATTTGGACTTTGATGTACAGCCTACTTGGAATTGGTCTTTGGGGGGGGAATATTATTTGTCTGACAAATCGGTTATTCGTGGTGGTTTCTACACTAACAACGCGAATACCCCAAAGCTGTTAGGTGGAAGCATTAATCAACCTACCCACGTGGATATGTATGGTTTGACCTGCAGTTATTCATTAATTTCTCCGGGGTCTTCGTTTGCCTTTGGTGTGAATTATGCGACTGGAAACGGTGCTGGGCAAATCATTGGTGGATCGACGGCACAGCAGGATGTGACCAGAAACTCTATCGGAGTTTTCTTAACGGGCAGCTATCAAATGTAGGCATTTTATAATAAGAAAATTTCAAAACTGACCCTGAACCTTAGTCAGGTTATAACTCTGTCAAGATCACTAATTTAACCCTGAAATCCCCATCCTTTAGTCTGGCTTAACGTTAATTTTGTGTTTATTTTTTTTGCTGCAAAACAAATAAAAATTATCCTTGATCATTAATTCAAATTTGCGAATCATTATGAATGCAATAAGGAATTGTTATCCGTTAATTATAAAGAAGTGGAATTTTTATGCGTACATTAGCTCAATCAATCGGTAGGACGACATTTCAGTTTTCTGCTATCTTCCTTATTTCCGTTTCATGCTGGGCAGCTAAATCAAACGGAAAGAACAATCATCAAAATCCAATGATGCCGCCTGTAGCATTTATGAATATGCAACAACAGGAAGGTTTACAAAGCCAGATAGAAAAAAAACAGCAGTTTGTGACTGCTACGGAGACTGAATTAACTAGGCTGGATAAAGAAATGCAAAAGACAACTAGTAACTCGAATCCGAAATTAATGACGGCGTTGCGAAACAGTAAGAAGATGCATCAACAAAATTTGGCGCAGGCCAAGATAGATCTTGATACTTTGGAGAAACAAAGAAAGCAGTTCACTACAAGATCAAATCCAGCTGGTAGCCAGCGTTTTTTTAGTAAAAATCAAGGTATGAATTCAAACACAATAAATAAATAATTAAAAAACCAAACCAAGACAAAGGAGTGTTATGGGAATTAAATTAAAATCAACAATTATAGGACTTGCAGCCTTAGCAATGGCAGCGTGTTCAGCTGGTGGCGGCGGCGGTGGCGGAAGCTCAACCGATACGACGAACAGCTTGACCCTGTCGGGAACTTTATCAGCAAGAAGTTTAAAATCCGCAAACAGAAATTCAGCGTTTAGCGTTGCTTTGACAGATCTAGAATTTTATGCGATCTGCTTAGGCGAAAACCCAGATATCGATAGCGCAGACGTTGCAAGTGACGGAAGTTTTTCAGTTACATTAACTTGCGAAGAAGGAAGTGCCGTTACCGCATTATTCCGCGATAAAAATTCTTTGGCGACAGTGGGACAAGTTGTTTTCGAAAATACAGCGGAAAAAGATCTAAACGGTAATGCCGAGCAATCCAATTCAGTTGTATTAACAGCGGGGGTTAATTTTGGTAACATTACATTGGGTGATGATGGAAAAATCGTAATTCCAGTATCTACAATCGCTGATAAAATTGATAGCACTCCAGTGACATCGGCAGCGGCTTACAACTTTAATGGTGTTTGGCAGTTTTCTGGAATAACCTTATCTACTGCACAAACTGCTGATGGTTATACAACCGCTTATGCTGGTTGCAATATGTCAGATGGTACAGGTTGTAATCAACCGGGTATTCCTGCGGGATTTCAGATTTCTTTATTACGTTATGAAGGAAAAGACTTTACTCCCAATTCGGGTGCTAGTTGTGATTTAGACGATACCGGTAGCGGTACTTTTACTGGATCGTGTCCAACTGGAACAGGTGGAACTACGGGAACTGCAGCTAAATTTGCGATTTCAGTTTGGGAAGGTCCAGCGACGGGTCCTCAGTCAGGAATCACTGCCTGTGGCGACAAAACAAACTTTACAGCAGACGAAGCTCGTAAGTATGGAGAAATTGATTTAGCTGGTTATACTCCTACTATTGGAAGTAAGACATTAACATATGATCGTATTAGTTGGGCGACGCAAACTGGTTTTGGTGGCGATACTTGTGCGGGTACCGATGGTTCGACAGCAAATGGCGACGCCAATTACTGCAAGAAACCTTGGCATAAAGATAATGCCTCTTCACAATGGGCAATCTATAATTGTAAAACGAAACAAGTAACGGGCACAGATTCAAAGAGCTACACTGTTCGTTATTGTGCATCCTTAGCTGATTATGATGACAATGAAATGGGCGGTATTACAATTTCTGGTCCTGATGAAACACAAATTCCAGTTTATATGGCACACGTTGAAGGATTTGGCGGAGGTTGTTTAGATTCTAATAGCAAACCATTGATGGTTAGCAATTGGGGTCCAACGGGGGTCCAATCATCGGGAACACCTACCGAAGTGGCTTCTCCAATTCCAGGAATTAAAATTATGTCTTCGGTATTTAGTATGCAGGATCCCGATGGAACTGGCCCAGCATTAGCACAAAATTTCACATGTTCATTTTCAAATGGAATGTTTAAGTTTAATGGAACTATTTTTACAGCGTTAACAACCGCCCAAAAAGCTTTAGGTGTTAATAACGTTAATTTCACCCCTGTGGTTGCGGCCGGTGCGGATTGCGCAAGCATTGCTACTGGTGGTGATGATGGATTACGTTTAGAAAGATATCGTTGTTATGCACAGGCTTATCACCAAAATGGTGGAAGCAGAGAAGAACGTCCTGGTGGCGGTGGTTGCAGCAAAGAATATCGTTTTAACTGGGCAGCAACTGATCCAAATCTATTCGTTGTAGAAGCTGGCCGTGACAAACCAAAGGCAAATTTCATGACTAATATCGTGAAGTATTCATCTGACGGCGGAACAATGTTCGTTAATGATGAGCAAAATGAAGCCATCATGGTTCCTGCAGGGGATTCAAATATGGTTCGTTGTGATGTGGGTAGAACTACAAATATCGTGATGACTAAGAAAACTTCATCAACGATGTTGTTTGATATCCAAGAATACGCAGCTTTGCAGTCTGATGATGCCACTTGTATTGCAGCTGCAAACAACAGGGATTCCGCTGGTGGGTGTGTAATGGCTCCAGGTGCTGAAATCTGTTACCGTACTAAAGATTCTATGAAGGCAGTTGCACTTTTAACTAAGCAGTAATTGTTGACCTGCGAGAAATCGCAAAAAAATTAAGACGAAAAAACCAGTCCTTCGGGGCTGGTTTTTTTTGCCTTTTATTCTGTTTCGCTGTCAGGGCCGTTGATTTTGCCGCCGTCATCCCGGTCATCGCCTTCGTTTAACGGCTTTCGCATTTCATTATTGCGCTGCATTTCGTTATTGCGCAGCTGAATGCGCATTTCATTGTATTCGCGCAGCTTACGCACACTTTGATTCAACACAATCTCTAGCATATTCAGTTCTTTTTTAGTCGGCAGATTTTGCAGCAGCATTCTGCGGATCACATTAAAGACATTCACTTTTCGTTTGGATAAATCGAATCCCATTTCAGTCAACCAAACCCGCAATACCTCTTCGGTTTGGGTATTGGGCGCCGCCAATTTGGCAATGTGATTGCCTTCCAAGACTGTTTTTTCACCACCCCACTGCGAACGTAAAGTGTATAGGGCTAACAACACGGCCTGGGCCAAATTTAAACTCCAATTTTTTCCAAACGTTGGAATGTTACAGCAGAAGTTCACGCTTTCAATATCTTCTGCCGACAGGCCCCAGTCTTCAGGACCGAAAATTAAATATATCTTAACGGGTTTAAAGTGTTTCTTTTGAAAGCGCGGATCTGTTGTTTTGATTTGGTTTAAGGTTTCTGAAAAATCTTGAACCTGGCGACCTTTTCCATCCCGGGCAGTAAAGGCAAAGTAAATGCCTTCGGGCTCTTTTGCATAAAATTCTTGAAAATTCTGGTAAGTGGTTCGATTTTGTAAGGCATCTTGGCCCGAAGCCGCTGCCTGTTGTGCGGAATAGGTGATCTCACATTGCGGAGCGATCAGTATCAAACGATTGCCGCCCATGTTGTCCATAGCGCGCGAACTGGCGCCAATGTTTGAATCATAAAGACTTCGAACTAAAACGACGTTTAGTTCGAATCCAGGTTGTAGTGAGGGGGATGGGGTACTTTCAGTCATATTGGGGCAAGATCTACCGTAAAAAAAAAGGCCTGGCACCTAAAAAAGAGGTGCGATGCCTGGCCATTTAAAAAAGGATCCGGTTGGGCGCCCGGGCGCCCCTACCTAAAAAAGTGGGGTGCCATGTCTGGCACCTAAATTCTAAATTTGGTTGGAAAGGTGCAGACCGTCGCTGATGACAGTTTTAAGTTTAGGATTTCTACCCATAAGCAGGGTAAGGTCCGCGTTTAAACGGATCGTAAATTCTTGCAATTGCGCCGCGGACTTTTCCGTATTGCTTGAGTTCTTCAGGCAAAGGGCAATTTCCAAAAGTTCCAGTTTAATAAGCCACTGGTCGGAAAAGTTTTCATGGGCCTTTCGGTAAAGATTTTCAAGGGTTGAAAGGCCATCGGAGACATTATTTAATTTCGTACTTGCGGCCTTTTTTGTGGCTTCCCGAAGACTGCGAATCTCTGAAAACAACTTATGCAGTTGTTTCGTTTTTTCATCAAAATGCGGTGCTTCGATTTTTTTGGCCACAAAATCATCTACTTCGCCGTAGGCGGCACGATCAGCAGGTCCACCGAAAACGGATGGAATAGATTCACCGACGGACATATCAAAGATTCCCCATTCGGGTTTAAAGAAAGTTTTGCCTTTGTATGTAACCGTGCAATTCTCGAACGCCAACAGCGCCAGCTTTTGATTTTTAAATAGGAAACTTTTTAAAACCCCTTGCAGTAGAAATCCAGATTGAAATTCCAGTTCGACTTTCGCGCCTTTGATTAATTTTAGATTTTTAAAATCTGATTCGGAAACGGCCGACAAAACCTGACCACTTTTTAAGGGTCCGATGATCGTGCTGTAGCCATGCTGGTGGTAGTTCTTTCCGTGCCCATCGACTTGTTTATCTTCCCAACACAATTGCGTCGGCCCTGAGGTCTTAATGAAAATGACTTCATCCTTTTCATCTTGAGTGCCGTTAGCCGTTAAAAAACTTTCCAGCACTCCCGATATTTGGATTCCAGTGTTTAACTGGATCGTGTTGACCGAAGCGGCCTTTAAAGATTTAGTTAAGCCTTCGATTCCGCCTTGTTTAAAAGCCATGGTTTTCGAAAAATCATTGAGAACGGTTTTTAAATGTTGAAATGATTCGGCGACAAATAATTGCGGCTGCTGTTCGGTAATGTCGTAAGTTTGTTGTACACATTCTGCAGTCAGTGGAATCTTTTTTACTTTTTCGCTGAGGCAATGTTTGGATTCACCTACAGATGACAATAAACCAGCACCAAATATTTTTGGATTCTTAATATCGCCAATAAGACCATATTCTGCCGTCCACCAATTCATGCGACCTAATTCGCCGGCTTCGGAAACGTGACTCATACTGGATGAAATTTTATCCAGATGTGATTGCGCATTGTCGATGTCGGCAGTCTGGGAGGTCGGATTTTCTTTAATGTCTGATAGGTCACGAATGGCTTCATACAGGGCCAAGTCTTCGCTGCTGATAATCGCTTTTTTGGCAACTTGGGCATATTGTCTTAGATAATCCGCGAACTCCGGCTGAATTAATATTGGCGCATGTCCCGCGGCTTCGTGAACAATGTCGGGGGCCGGGGTGTATTCTAAGTGATCCAAACTTCGCATGTCACTGGCAATGGGAAGCACACCTAAAGATTGTAACTCCATAAAGGCCGCCGGTGGTATGAAGCCACTTACAGGCAGTGCATACCAGCCGAATTCTTTCAGTTTTTCACTGATAGTAGAAATTTTGGGAATTTGATCAATTTCAATTCCGGTATCTTCCAAACCTTTCAGATAACACTCATGTGCATTCGCAGATAAGAAAGATTTCAATTGCCGTAAGATATAACGCCAACACGCCTGATCGGCCGGTGTGTACTTTTCATAATTTTGTTCCACAATGTATTTGCGTAAATGAACCGGCAATTTCTCCGCAGCGTTTTGAGACATTTATAAAACCTTTTTCTTTAACAGGTACGCAATGTAATCGTCCACACCTTTTTCCAACGACCATTTCGGTTCCGACATTCCGACTTTGAACCAAGTGTTCATTTCGGCTTTGGTGTAATACTGATACTGATTTTTAATATTTTCCGGCATATCGACATAATCAATGGTTTCGTTTTTTCCCAAAGATTTAAACACTTGTTTGCCTAAAGCATTCCAGGTGCGGGCTTGTCCAAAACCCATATTGTAGATTCCGCTTTTGGGTTGTTTCTGAATCAGTTCTAACATCCACTGGGTAACATCTTTCACATACACGAAGTCACGCATTTGTTCGCCATCTTTATAGGAAGGGACATAGGATTTAAACAATTTCAATTTTCCGGTCTGTTGAATCTGGTGGAACGCCTTAAAAACCAAACTAGACATAGAATCTTTATGCTCTTCATTTGGACCATAGACATTAAAAAATTTCAGACCGTACCATTGTGGCGGCGTTTTAGTTTGTTTGATTACCCATCGATCAAAAAGAACTTTTGATTCGCCATAATAATTTAATGGCTTCAGTTGTTCGCTATCCAATTGATCATCGTAACCTAATTCACCGGCACCGTAGGTAGCAGCACTGCTAGCGTAGATAATCGGTTTTTGATTTTCGGTGCACCATTGAAACAGGCGAGTCGTGTATTCCGTATTCATTTCTAGTAGGAGATTTCGGTTAGGTTCTGTGGTGCTGGAATTCGCGCCCATGTGAATAACCCAACGAATTTCCTTTTTAGTTTCAGGGAGATTTAGAAAATCCCAAAGCTGATCTTTGGTTAGAAACTTTTTGATTTGACGATTTTTCAAGGGTTGAGGACGATGTTCCAGATCTACAAGGTCAACGGCAATGATAGGTCCCAGGCCAGCCTGTTCCAACCGCCAAACCATCATACTTCCTATAAACCCATTTGCTCCGGTAACGATAATCATTCTGCATCTCGATTCAAATATGGTTTGTATTCTAGAACAGATTCAATCCTATGTAAAACAATTGAACAGGCCTGTAAGTACTACCAAAAAAAACGCAAAAACCCATGTAAAATCATAGCCTTATGCTGGTATATCCATTGCTAAAGGACGTTAGTGGGTAGGGAGTTCTAATGGGGCGTCAGTTAAAGGTTATATTCTATATTTTGGTATTAGGGGTTCAGATATTTTTGATTTCAAAAATCGATCTGAAAGAAGAATCTGTTGCGCGGGCAAAAAAAACCGATTCCTATTGGAAAGAAACTCAATTAGGCACAGACGAAATTGAAATGTTATTGTCTGAAGATTCTTGTTACGAAAGTGAAGATTCGTTTCTGGGTTGTGTAAATTCGGTCAGCAGCATGGGTGAACGATACCACCTGGTTTTGGATTTAGACGGCACCTTAAGAAATTTCTCTAGTCAGGATTCTGATATTAGAAAAACTGAAAAGTCTGAACTTACTTTTTGGAAAAATGAATTCAATGCGCAGACACATCTTAATTTCTTAAATATTTTTAATGGTATGATGTCCAAATATTCGACAATCGAGGAAAGAGCCTTCGTCATTTCTTTAGGCATCAACGGTTACCTTTCTATTTTTAAGGATCCACATTCTTATTTGTTGCCGGCCAAGATGTACGAAGAAGTGGTATCGCGTCCAGAAAATGTGCCTCAACATTTGGGATTTATTAGTCGCGAGTCCAAAGATAATAGATGGGTAGTGAGAAAAGTTTTTGAAGGTTCTTCTGCATACAAAAGTGGACTCCAAAAGGGTGACGTAATCCTGGAAATTGATAAAGTTTCTATTGATCATTATTATGCACAAATCATTTCTGAAAAGCTAAAAGCCAAAGATACCGATTTGTTGAATTTAACGATCCGCCGAGGTAGCGAAATAAAAAATCTGGATATCGTTCGTTCAAATGAAGAATATCCGTCAGTGGTATCTAAGATCGTAAATAACGAAAAGGGTTTAGGTTTAATAACCATTCATAAATTTGCTAATAATACCTGTGAAGCCGTTTCAAAACAGATTGTTCAGTTGAAAGAGCAAAACTTAAAAGGTTTAATGTTGGACTTACGTGACAATCCAGGTGGCCAGGTCGATGAAGCCGCCTGCGTATTAAATTTGTTCGTTAAAAAGGGAACTTTGTTATTTGAAACTAGATATTTAGATCGCGCCCGGAATTCTGATTTTTATTATGCGGATAATAGTCCGATTTATAATGGACCTATTGCGGTTCTTATAAATAGTGGATCAGCGAGTGCTTCTGAAATCGTTGCAGGTGCATTAAAGGATTTAGGTCGTGCGTTGCTAGTAGGGGAACGTAGTTTTGGAAAAGGTTCTTTTCAAGACGGTAAAATCTGGGGTGCCAACGAAAAGATCTTACTTTTCCAGACCGAAGGTATGTATTACTTCCCATCAGGTTGGACTACCCAATTGGTTGGTTTAGTTCCAGATATTGAAGTTCATTATAACGATACCGACTTACGTGAAGAAGATCTTTTCTATAAACCATTAATGCCAAAACCACAGTTGATGGGACCGACGTCTAAGGCCTTTGCGAATAAGAATTTAAATTGTGAACGTTCCGAATTTAAACTACTTGCTTCCACCTCGGAACAGGATCCACAATTAAATGAAGCTCAATCATGGTTAGATTGTGGCTTTGCTTTATCGACAAGGAACACCAATGATCGTAACGGATCACTTTAAGTCATACTTTATACCCAGTCACAGATCGTCTTCCAAATTAATGATTGTGTTGCATGGTAAGGGTGATAGTTTTCGCCCTTTCAAAAACTTTGACCAAGAGTTGAAGTTATTTGATTTCAATTTTCTTTTGTTAAACGCACCTAAAAAATTTCTTACTGGCTACAGCTGGTATGGCGACCCACCGTATATTGAAAGTGGAGTTTTAAGAACTCGATTAGGAATGTTTGTGCTGTTAAATGACCTGGAAAAAGAAGGTTGGGATCCGAAAAACATTTTTTTGTTGGGATTTTCGCAGGGCTGTTTGATTAGTGCGGATTTTGCCTTGAACTATCCAAAAACTTTGGGCGGCTTTATTGGAATCAGTGGCTATTTTCATTTTTTCTCGCGTTGGAAAAATCATATTCCGGCAAAGGCAAAAAAAACTCCTTGGCTGCTGACACACGGAACTCGGGATGATGTTTTACCTATCGAAGATACTCGTTACGGTGTGAAAAAACTAAAAGCAGCCGGAATGAAAATTGATTGGTCGGAAAGCGATAAAAAGCACGTATTTAAGGAAGATGAATATGTTTTGATTCGCAAATGGATAAAAGCAAAGCATTAATTTTTCTAGATCGATTTTTATATATCTTCTTTGTGATCAGATAATAGATCCAAAAATCTAGAAAAAACTTCCGGTTTTGTCATCAATCGTGGTTTTCGGGGGTAAAATCTAGAAACCGCAACTTCCGGGTAGTCTAAATGATTGCAGATCAACTGATCAATTAATTGTTGAATCTGTTTCGGTGTAAGTCCCTTTTTTATTTGATCAATTAATTCAAAAACAATTTGTATCAATGCATTCCCAGTAATTCGATTTTCTGAATTTAATTTTTCAGATCGTTGAATGATGCCTCTCATTATTGCTAGAGGACTTTGTTTGGCGGCTGCGGTTTTAATCAGGTCGATATATAATTTCTGAAGTGACTGAATTTTTGTGTAGTGTTTGTAACCAATGCTCGCATCTTTTGATTTCGCAAAAGAGGATAGAATCATTTTAAAAAAGGCGCGTTCTTCCATGGGGCGCATCTGCGATTTTTCCAACAATTTAGGAACGTTTCTAAATGCCACTCGCATATTAAATAATGCCGGGTGGTTAACGCCATCGGCGACTTTTTGTAATGAACCTTTTACTTTGGCCCTTTCAAAATAGGAAAAGCATTTATCAAATTGCTCGTAAAGACCTTTGTTTTTCAAAATATTATCGCGCTGGATTTGATTGAATCCCATTCGGTATAGTAAACGGTGCGAACGATGGAAATTGAATTTTTTGTTAAACTTTAAAACCGTAGGATGTTTCGCAAAGTCTTTTAATGGTCTTTTTTTGCCATTTTTTAAGTAGTCTGCAATTTGAACATAACATTGAACTATGTATTTCGCTTTGGTTCGTTGTTCGTTTAAATTTGTCGAAAATCTTTCTACATCGTCATATCGGTAGCGATCGTGCCTAATGCCAAATTGACGGACACTTCCGTAATCGATAATTCCAGCATCAGCCAATACGTTGTCGCCATCCCAATCTAACCAGGCAAAAATGTAATCGATATCAAGTAAGGCAGTAAATTGCGCAAAGCGGTTACAAGAGTAATCAGCCCAATCATCATAAGAAACCGTTTTCTTTCCGGGTTTCAAAGTGAATTTGCTATTTTGACTTTGTCGACTAATTAAATAGTCAACTGAAGCTTTCAGTTCTTTAAATCGATTTTGTTTTAAATATAAAAATAAGTGTGCGGGTCGGATCAGATTTTGTGCAGCACGGACACCGATGCCAACACCTTTTCCTAAGTCGACAATACAAAGTACACGTTCAGTGGGAATGCCCTGCAAATGCATAACTTCGGCCGAAATAGCCGACGCATATAGTTCGTCGATCTCTGCTTGTCCACAGCCGTAACCAAATTCGTGGCCTCCGGTTTTAAGTGGCCGATTTGCGGCTACAGCGCCGGGTGCCAGACACGTCACTCCGGTTCCGCGTGAACTGACATCCCAAACTGAATTTCTATTTTTTACGATTCCATTCCAAATGCCGCGGCCATCACCCGAAGTTTTGCCTTTTTTGCTTTGATGCTGCAGTTGAAGGTATCGCGAAGCCATATACAAATTCGGTTTGATAATTTTGGGGTCGATTTTTACATTATTCTTTTCATCGTACTCATTAATGATTTGAATTGAGAACGTTTCTAGCAGTTTAGATTCTAGGTCTTTTTTGAGATCGTGATCATGATCGGAAGCAATTAATCCCATTTCTTTAGCCAAAGCGAAATTGAAATAGGTTACTTTCCCGGCATTTAGTTTTCTAACCTTGTATGCAACAAAACCTTCTGGAACAACTTCCATCCAAGGATGCGTACCATCCAATTGATTAAACTCTTTATAGTCGCTTCTTTCGCTCTTAGGAACGATAATAGGCTGAAGTTTTTTGAGTGGTTTTGCACCCATTATGTGTGGGCTCCTTATCCTGTTGTTCTACATAAGAATGATCGGAACAAAT
>JAYVAZ010000563.1:0-2812 GCA_043750675.1 Pseudobdellovibrionaceae bacterium
CCTCGTGCTTCACCGCCATTACAGGCCATCCATGGCCGGCGGAGGCCATAATTTATTATTAAGTCTAATTTGCAAAATATTGAGCTGGGAAAGTAATCTTTTTTCCATCACCGAAGACCTCCAGCGGCCACGATGGCCGGCTGTGCTGGTGAGGCAGGAGGCCGGGTCTTTGGTTATGGAAAAGTGATTGAACGGACCAGATTTAATAATTACTTTAGTTGTTTGCTAATAATCTCAAAAGTGTTCGAACTTAAACCGGCTCGTTCCAGGCGTTCTAATTGCTTGTGCAACTTGGCGCTTTGGATACTGTCTAATTCTTTCCAAATGTCAAAACAGCCAGCCACACGGGCGGCTACTTGCGGATTCAATTTATCCACCTCGATTAGTTTATCGGCCATAAATGTATAACAATCCTGATCGGGAGAATGAAATCGAGTTAAATTATCGCCGAATCGGGATAATAAAGAATAAACACGGTTCGGGTTTTTAATATTAAAATCTTTGTGTTCAGTTAGTCTCACCACCAAACTAAAAGTGTCAGGGTGATTACTTAGCGCCTGCATGCCGAACCATTTGTTCAAAACCAAACTATTTTTCTGAAACCGTTGGTAAAATCCATCGATGGATTTTTGGCGAAGATTTGGATAATTTAACATCACCGCTGACGTGAACTGATAATCGGTCATGTTTTTGGCCGCATCAAATTGTTGTTCCAACAGCTTCTGACCTTGATCTCCGATCGCAAGATAATACAAACAACTGTTCTTTAAATTGCGCGATCCCATATTCTGGGCGCTAAATTCATTTGGAATTTCTTTCTGTAACGATTGGTAAATCAAAAGCATTTCCTTTTGATTTACGGCAAACAAAGCCTTTTTAATAATCTGCCGAGCTAAATCGTAGGAACGCGACTGAAATCGGTTTCGTTGCAGCAGAAAATAACCATCTGTGGGAATTTCCAACATTAAACTTTTTGCATAATCAGTCATTCGGCTGTCACGCAGAACAGAACGCGAAAAATCTTTTAGGGCAGTCAATTCTTCAGAAAATGATGCTGAATCTGTCGTCTTAAAGTCCGAGCTCTCTATCCTATCGGCAATCGCATTGAACTTATTTGCAAAAAGTTTCTGGGTGAAATCCCAGCGATTGAAATCATCCGAATCGTTTTTGATTACATCTAGAATTTCCGAATCAGACAATGACCACTCCAGATTGATCGGCGCAGAAAATCCACGATTGATAGAAAGAATAGGTTTGGTTTCCACATCTTTAAACTGCAGCTGAATTTTTTCTTCTTTAAGGTGCAAGATTCGTTGATTTTCTGAGTTGGTCGTGAACTGGGCCTTTTGGGACTTTACCGTAGTTTCGGTCAGCAAATCAGTTTTGCTCTCTTTTTCGAACAGTCCAATAACTAAAGGAATATGGAAAGCGGGGCTCTTATTTTGGGATATATTGATTTCATAGGTTTTTTTAGCAGGATTAAATTTTTCTTCGATCGTTACTTTTGGAGTACCGGCAACTCCGTACCATTGTTTGAACTGTGTCCAGTCCTGATTATTGGCATCACTAATGGCCTTAGCAAAATCTTCGATAATTACAGCCTGTCCATCATGGCGTTCAAAATAAAGATCCATGCCTTTACCAAATGCAGGGCGACCTACCATTGTTTGCATCATTCGTATAACTTCCGCACCTTTTTCGTAAATAGTAGAAGTAAAAAAATTATCTACCGAAAAACAGGATTCAGGTCTAATCGGATGTGCATTTGGTCCCGCGTCCTCAGCAAACTGTGAGTTTCTTAAGTCATTAACACTTTCGATGCGTACGATGGAGCGATCATAATGATCCATCGAATACTCTTGGTCCCGAAATACGGTTAACCCTTCTTTTAAGCTTAGGTGAAACCAATCACGCAGAGTTACTCGATTGCCTGTCCAATTATGAAAGTACTCATGGGCAATAACTGAATCGACACTAAAATAATCATAATCGGTTGCAGTTTCTTGATCAGCATAAACCAATCTCGAATTAAAAACATTTAAACCTTTGTTCTCCATGGCTCCAGCGTTGAAATCATCGGTCGCCAGAATCATATAAGTCGATAAATCATATTCGCGGTGAAATCTTTTTTCGTCCCAGATCATAGCATTTTTTAAAGACTTCATTGCGAACTCACAAAGGTGTTGGGTTCCATGCGCGGAATAAATTTCTAATTGGACCGTTTTACCCGACATCGTCGTAAATTTGTCTTTGATCACTCCCAAGTCTCCGGCAACTAGCGCAAACAAATAACTAGGTTTTTTAAAAGGATCTTTCCAAACAACTTGGTGGCGACAATCAGATAAATCTTTTCGAAGAACGCAATCACCATTTGATAACAAGATCGGAAACTGAGTTTTATCGGCTTCGATGGTCACCGTGTAATTGGTCATCACATCGGGGCGATCAAAAAAATAAGTGATTTTGCGAAAACCTTGCGCTTCACATTGGGTACATAAAATAGTGCTGGAACCGTAAAGTCCTTCCAAAGAAGTGTTGTTGAGCGGGTCAATTTCGGTAACGATTTCTATTTGGTAAGTATCAGCAGTTAAGTTAGAAATTATAAATTCATGCTCCTCATTGATCACCCACTTGTTTTCCGGCAATGGGATTGAATTCACCGTCATCTCGCCGGTTCGATGGCGGCGGGCACGATGGCTGTCGACCTCGAACAACTGAACGGGTTTCGCGCTTTGGCTTCGGCTGATGTGCGGCGGGCGTGCGCGTCGTTCTTTGACGCAGTGCAGGCCACGACGATTGCGAACCCCGGCGA
>JAYVAZ010000564.1:0-3986 GCA_043750675.1 Pseudobdellovibrionaceae bacterium
TTTGGCTTCAGATGATTTGGAATGATCAGTCCGGAGAAACTAATGTCGTAAATGGGCGAATAAACTTTACGGTCCCACATTAATTGTATTCCAGTTAACGGGGCCAACTTGTTTTCACCGTTAGCCATAAACATTCGCGGTAACTTGTTTGTTAATTCAGGTTTTTCAAAATTATACATTTAACGAGTTCCTTTGGCCTGGTATTTTTGTTCAAGATTTTCACGAAGTAAAGCAGCCATTCGTTGCATAATTCCTTCGACGAGGATTGTAGCAAACCAGGTAGGAACTTTGTGATTTTTATCGTGAAATGTAGCCTGATAATAGATAAATGTCCCAGTGCGTTGATCACTTATGAGGTCAAACAACAAAGCTTCGCCCGAATATCCCTTTAAAAACCCATTTTTGACTTCGAAAAGCACAGAACTTGAATCCTGTGACTCAGAAGTCTTTAACAAAATATCAATCGGGATCTCGCGTTTACCTAACTGCAATTTCAATTTCAGCACCGAGTCCGAAAAATGTGCCTCTTTAATAAGCTGGACAGCCCGATACGTCTGTATATCAGTCATACTTTTAATGATTTGCGATCTTTCCACTTCAATTTTGCCCGCACCTTTGAACGTCCATAAATGATTGCTTTCAAGAACCGAAACTAAAATTTTGCGATTTTCATCGATAGCCTTTAACAAATCAGGCTTCTTTATCCAATCCGGCAACATTTTAAGATTTTCGGACTTCAACAGTGTACTTTCAGCAAAACAATCCTGTCGAATCAGGCCGACGAATACGGAGATCAAAAATATACTTCTAAAAAAAACGGAAGCTTTCATAATTGATAAAATCATGGCATACTTTGCGAATGAATCCTACCCCTTGGCAAAAAAAATTACCGCTTTGGATTACCCTCAGTCGAATGATTGCGGTTTTTCCCATTGTATTACTTTTATCAACCGGAAAAGTTTCATTTCATTTGGCTGCGGCCTTGTTTTTTATCGTTGCGTCTATTACCGATTATTACGATGGTTACTACGCTCGTAAATTTAACGCGATTTCAAATTTAGGTAAATTTCTGGATCCGATTGCAGATAAAGTTTTAGTGACCAGTGTGCTCGTAATGTTATCAGCGCAACAAAAAATTGATCCTTACATGGTAATGATTATTTTGGCTCGAGATACTATCATTAGTGGAATTCGTTCTGTGGCAGCAGCTGACAATGTTGTCATTGATGCTAAACCAACAGGCAAATGGAAAACGGCTTTACAGATGATAGCCATTCCTTGCGAGATGATTGGTGAGTACGCTTTTGGAATCCCATTTGATAAAATCGGTAATGTCGTTTTATGGATTAGTGTGATTTTAAGTGTAGTTAGTGGGGCTCAATACTACTTGATTTATCTTCGATCTCGTAAGCGCGCTTCATCATAGTGTCGCCGAAGTAAAGTCCGACTCCAAAAGCCGCAACCCCTAAACCAACAAATAGTGACCATTTTAATATCAATAAGATCAAAGTTTTGCGCATTTGTTAATCTTAAGGGAAGCTAAGAATTTCAGCAATATAATATCGTTGACATTGGAATTGAGCCTTTGTAATTTGGCCATCTGTTTAATTGGCAATTGCGGGAGTAGCTCAGTTGATAGAGCGATGCCTTGCCAAGGCATAGGTCGCGGGTTTGAATCCCGTCTCCCGCTCCAAACTCTTTGAGTTTGGAGGACCTAGAAATGGCAATCCCCAGCGAGTCTAAGTACTTAATAAAACATAAAACCAAGAAGAGAATTGACGTCGATAATTCATGAAATTTCGGCAGATTTCAAAATATGATGACCGATTTCAATCTGAAATCGGCTCATAAATTTGCATCTATAGATTGGAGCGGGAGAAGTAGTTTTACTCCTACCCGCGATATCCACGCACAGACTCTCGAAATTCAAAGACCTTAACATATGAAAGAAGGTCTTATGAATGGAGTCGTACAATTTATTCGAAGTTTAGTTTTGGTTGCCATCGTGCTTGGCGCAGCTGGCACATTGGTTGCGGTCACCGGCATTGTAGGCAGTGAGGCTGCCAAAGCTCATCAGCGCGGTGGTATTTGATGCAAAGTTATCGTACAGAGAAATTGCTCGCATCGCAAAGTGTAGTCATGGATCAGTTCATGCTGAATTGGTGGCTTACAAAAAAGAGAAAGAGAATGCTGAAAAAACAAAAATGGAAGAACTTCAGAGCTCGATCAAAAGTGATATTGGAAATCAGACTTTAGATGAACTTAAAAAAATGGACCTTTCGGCCGAGACAGTCCGTAAAGTTGAACAGGATTTGGAAAATGCGGCGAAAGCTAAAGTGACGGACATCCAAGGTCAATACTATGAAACTTATGACTAATTTAAGTCTGCCAGAAGGATAGCCTTTTTAGGGCTAAATTTGAAATTGTGCTGACAGAAGCGGTTCCGCCAACAAAGGCAGAGCCGCTTTTTTATTTTGGGCTACAAAAAGAAGAGGTTTAGAGCATTAGTTACTTTAGCTTGGTGACGAAGACAGTTTAGGGAGTTGCTTCTTGTCCTGTTGCTTTAGCAGCCTTACTACCTTTTAATCGACAAACGTATCTTCCTACCGAAGAATCTTTCGCATCATAAACTGGATATAAGCGCACACTTTCGTATCCACTCAGACAATTTTTTTCTCTAGTATCTAGAAGGTAACAATTTTTAGAGGGAAATACGAAACCCACCGAATTTCCCTTTCTGTATTCCCCACCAGTTTCCGAAAGTAAAGGTTCTCCATCCATTTGACAGCCCGCTGCCTTTATAGTTTCTGAAACCTCTTTAGAAAAAGTATCCACTCTTTTTTTATAGATATCATCTTTGCCAGATAAATATATCTTGTACATATTCAAGTTCGGACTAACACATAAGGTGGGGCTATCAACAGCCTTGGCTACCTTAATCGTTTTTTGACAATCACTGGTTCCTGTTTTTTTCCCCGAGTAATTGGTGTTACACATCGATCCCTCAAATGTTACTACGAAGCTCTTTTTACCCCCACTACACTCACTGCTCATTTCAATTGGGTTAAATTTGCCATAACAATTTTCTGATACCTGCGACAGAACTTCTTGCACATCACGAAAAGAGCTTTCGCAAGATATCGACAATGTAAAAATAGAAAATTGTCCTGCAAAAGCATTTATCGCAGTGAAATTTACTATAATAGTAAACAGGACCAAATATTTTTTCATAGACTTCCTCTTTGTTCTTTTATGCGAGTTAACAATTTATGATATCTCATTTTTTTAAACTTATACAAATTAATTCCTTAATATCGAATTCAATAAAAAAAATGGAAGACGATACTAAATATAGAACTGAATTTAATCACGCGCGCGCCGAAGCTGGATTCGCTCCAATTACCAAAGAATTTTTTGAATTTGCTGATGATATACTTAAAAAACACGGCGTCCAACAAGGGATAGAAAATCCCACCGTTGCACGGATGCTTGCCTATGATGAAGACCGTGGTCTAATGGTTAAAGTCGGTACTGTTTTAACCGGTCCAATACATGATGCCTTTGACCGCTGGAAATATCCACCTGAAGGACTTGATTTATTGGGTAAAGTTTTAGACATTGCACCGGCCATTATCATTGGAGTCATTACCGCAGGTGTTGGTTCTGCCATTGCCGCGGAAGTTATGATTGCCTCTACTGCAGCCACATCGGCGGCAGCGGCAGGTGTGGCCGCCGAAACCAGCGCAATGGCATCAATAGGTACTTTCGCCACTGAAATCGGAGTCAGTCAGGCCGGCCTTGCTAATGTGATCAGCGCCGGATTACAAGGTGCGATTAATGGAAATTTTGACCCCACCAGCTTAGTCGTTGCGGCCTACGCGCCTGGAGCCACATCGGCGTTAACCCAAGGTTTAGTTTCGGCCACACAAATGTCGGGAGCCGTGGCCTCTGCAATTTCATCGTCGGTTGTAGGCGCCGGAGTGCAA
>JAYVAZ010000565.1:0-4139 GCA_043750675.1 Pseudobdellovibrionaceae bacterium
TTTAACAGCGGCTTTAGACGGCTTTTACTTTGGCAATCTGCAACTTGTCGATCAGTCAAATTATAGTTCGTAAAGAGATTATCCAATGGAACAATATTCACCGCTTCCTGTTTTCTTCGGGAGTGCTCTGTATTGAATTCAACAATAGTTTCTGGTGAATTTTTGATGACCAACAAAGTTTCAGCATTCATATTGATTGATCGCGAATCAAAATTAAAAGATCCAATCGCTAACACCTGATTATCTATCAAAAGACTTTTTGAATGGGTCGGTTTTTGTTTTGGCGTAAATAAAACCTGGGCGCCCTGATCATTCCACCACAATAGCTCGTCTAAAGGCAGGCAAGTGGAATAGCTGGCCATCCATGATTTAAAGCTAGGGCCGTTCACATAAAAACTAATATTTACATTTTTTTGATGTGCTTTTGCCAGCTCGGCACTGATAATACCAACCGGCAAAAAGAAGGCGCTTTCTAATTCTAAAGATTTTGTTGCCGTTTGAATCAAAGAAAAAACCTGATTTGCTACCGGTCTATGTTCCGGCTGGCCCACAGGGTCGGCAAACCACAAAAGTTCCGCCTTATGCCAGGTCGGCTGCTTGACGGTTGCGGACAGAAAAAGTGGCTTAGTCGTTATGATTTCTGCCAAGGCTTGTGATGAATTGATTTGGCTGCAATTGGGTGCGATCGTTTTAGCTTGCATCCAGGCTTGATCAAATGATCGTTGGATTTTATTTACGATAGGGCCATACAATTCAATATCCCAGTCTGAAAGTACGGGCTGAATATTTCCAACAAACGGAAAGTTTTCATTACTTAAATTCCGGCCACCAATGATAGCGGTTTGATCGGTAATCCAGATTTTTCTGTGCGTACGAATTTGATTTAACAAAGAAGCATTACGATTAAAATACTTAACCTGGATTTTAGAATTTATTAGAGCGCAGGCAAATTCAGTAGTAAGAGTTTCAGATCCCCAGCCATCCAAAAGCAGCCGTACCTGCAATTTGGCCGATTTTTCTGGTTTGCTTTTTGCTTGAATTAATTTTTTTAAAATATTCAGACCAATTTCATCTTTTTCTAAATAGAATGTCTCAATATCGATTTTTTCAACGGCCGAATCTAATGAGTCTATCCTTGCCGTTAATGAGGTTTCCGCATGGGAATGTAGTCTAATCTGACTGGCCTTTGCAGCCAAGCTCAACACTCCCAACGTAAAGAAAATAAGATAGCTAAATAATTTCATTTACTACCCAGGCAATAGCAGTCAAAGACATTAAAACGACGGGGGCAAAGATGTTGATTTTAGAGGTTTGAGTTCGCAAAGTAGGATTCCTTGTATAAGTTACCTTAATCCTAGCGAAAATTACGCCAGCCTATAACAAAACAGAGCAGTTATCAGCCCAAATCTGATGACTAAAGGGCTTACAAAGGTCGTGCAGCGGCACTGATTAAAAGTTCTGAAGCTTAAGTAACTTTGCGGCCACGACATGGCCGCTAATTATAAGTACCGATGATTTTCTCTAGGTCCGCAATCTCCTTCGGAGCCTTAATAGTCATATTCTCCGCACCATTCGCCGTCACGCGAATGTTATCCTCAATACGCACACCAATTCCTTGATAACCTTTTGGCGCACTGGAATCATTTTCTGGAATATACAAACCTGGTTCAACTGTGAAGACCATGTTTTCTTCGATTTTAC
Source organism: Pseudobdellovibrionaceae bacterium (assembly GCA_043750675.1). Lineage (GTDB taxonomy): Bacteria > Bdellovibrionota > Bdellovibrionia > Bdellovibrionales > Bdellovibrionaceae > JAYSSX01. The sequence goes on from JAYVAZ010000565.1 coordinate 1,702, forward strand.
GAGGTTCGCCTTTTTTAGAAAAATATAATCCCGAATCATGAACATCCATTCCCAAGAAATGGCCGATTCCATGCGGATAATATTTTTTCTGCTGTTGAGCCTGAATAATATCGTCTTTACGTCCCGAAAGTAAACCAAGGTCCAACATCGCATCTGTTAACAGTGATGTTCCCATTTCATGCAATTCCTGAAACTTCACACCAGGTTTTATAAAATCTATTATGGTCTTCTGCACATTTAAAACGGCACTGTAGACTTCAGCCTGTTCATCGGTGAACTTGCCACTAACTGGATAAGCCCGAGTAATATCGGCGGTAAAATAATTATATTCGGCTCCGCAGTCTAACAAAATAATTTCGTTAGGTTTGGTTGTTTCGTCATTAAAAATATAATGCAAAGTTGTTGCATTAGGTCCGCGTGCGACGATTCCACTGTAACCTTCGCGGGCTGCTCCACGCGCCATAAATTGATGAATAAAATAACCGTGAATGTCTTTTTCCGTACGGCCAGGTTTAACATACTTCATTACTTCGCGATGGGATTCCGCACTGATATCGCAGGCTTTACGTTGATTTTGCAAATCATGTTCACCTTTGATCACGCGCATTTCACCCAACAATTCATCAGCATCTAAAACCGGCAATAATCCATATCCTGTTCTTCCGGTGCTGGTTTTTAACGTCTGAAGCGCTTCATCTACGATGGTATCGGTCACTTTATTTTTAAATCTTCGATAATATAAATTCTCGGCACCTTTCATTAGGCCCGGTAAAACTTGCGGCAGCTCTTCAATCGAATAAGCCTTATCAATTTTAAATAAACTTTCGGCCATCTCGGGACCAAATCGAAATCCATCCCAAGTCTCTTTTTCAGGATTTTTCTTGCGGCAGAATAAAATACTTTCCGGAGTTTGCCCTGGTCTAAAAACAAAAACAGTTTCAGGTTCTTCAAAACCAGTTAAATAATATAAATTTGGATCCTGTTTAAAAGAAAAATATACCGAACCTACTCTTAAAGTCTCAACAGGTGAACTTACGATTAAAACACTTCCCTGCATTTTAGCCGCTAAGCGGGATCTTCGTTCTGCAAAAATTTTTACATTTTCTAAAGGTTGTCTCATGGATTCCTCGTCCTTTTCAGAATTTCATTAATATCTTTTATAGCAGCCTCAGAGCCTATTTGCACGATTTCTCTACGCGAATTGAAGTCAGCCAAGCCGAACTTTTCCAAAGGGACTTTAATCACGAAATCGACCAGTCCCATCTGTTTCTGGAGGCTTTGATTGATAATATTCCAACTAAGATTGGAAACGTTATCCACGTTCTTATAGTATTTCCCCGAAGAATTACCTAAAATATCCACGTAGATAACGTATTGCGCCCCTTTAGACCGTAGGTAATCCACTAAACTCTTAAGTTCCGTCGTCGCCGCTATATTGCTTTGGAACGGCTGGAAAAGTGGGTTCATGGCGATACAAAAAGGCAGCATTTGAAAATATATTCCACGGTTCATTACGATGTTTTGTTGCTTAGACAAATTAAAGGCTAAGCAAGAAAATGGAATTTTCCCATCTTCAACTTTGGTTTGCTCGAAAGTCGATTTTAAGTAGGGAATGAGCTTTTGCAAAGGGGCCGGTTTATCGTCGGTAAGCAATCCTTTATCAAAAAAATTTTCTTCTTTCAATTTGCCCATCTGCCATTCTACATCGTAGGTCTGAGCCTTTCTTGAATAAAGGGAGGCGACTAGGGAGCCCATTTCGATCCCTGCGATCGCAGTGATCCCTATTTTGTTTTTGCTTAACTGCTGAAGAACTCCCACATGAGCAAAAGATCTTAAACCACCTGGGCCTAAAATAATGGCTACTTTTTTAATTCCGCTTGTTGAAGATTCAATAGGAGGTTTGCCCGAATTGGGTAACTGAACGTCGGTAATTCCCTCTAACCCTGTGCCTTGTTTTTCGTCATCGGGAATAACGGGACTAGGTTTTTCTATGTTATCATTTTTTAAAATCGGAGGAATTTCTTTTTTATGTTCAACCTTAACTGGTTCTACTGGTGGCGTGTCTTCTTTTCTTTGAAAAAGGGTACAAGAAGATAAGAACAAAAAAGAAACTAAAAACCAATTTAAATTCATAATATTTTCCTAAAGTGAACGAAGAACTCGATGTTACCATCTTTTCCAGCCGGATTTGCAGTAAAATAATCTATAATGGTAAAGTTTTTTAGCGTCAGCCCCGTTTCAATTTTTAGTTTAACTTTCGAGTAAAGGTTTTCGTCTTTTACTATCCCTTCCCTAGTTAAATTTTCAGGCCCTACTTCAAATTGCGGTTTTATCAGACACAATCCTAGCCCGTTTGGTTTTAAGAAAAAAGAAATAGAGTCCAACATGTAGGTAAAAGAAATAAAAGAAACATCACATACCACCAAATCGAAGGCGCC
>JAYVAZ010000566.1:0-1564 GCA_043750675.1 Pseudobdellovibrionaceae bacterium
CCGTCAGATACGGTTGCTAAAAACATTTTTTTGCCAGAGCACATAGTAATCGTGCTTCCACCTTCATACGCAACTTTTCCGTCTTCATCTTTAACTAAAACTGCAAAATAGTAGGTAGTCGAATGAGTCAATGCAGAGGCGTTGGTTGTTAAAGTATTTGCGGACCAATCCATCAACAGCGTTCCGTTAGCTTCGGCATTATCAGCGTCGTTCACGTTATCACTGGTTGAATAAACGGCTTTATGAGCCTGTCCCCGAACGCGTGATTTAAAATTTCAGATCGCACTTGTTTGATTAAAAATTTGTTTTTAAGATTTTCTGGTCAGCTTTTATTTGCAATATCTTTGTTTACAAAAATATTTCGACCATTTTTCGCCGTATTTGCGGGTTTTCTGTCTCTCAAAGTCAGGCAAAAACCAATTTGGACGCACCTATCTTGATCGCTCGTTTTAAATTGTGAACTGTCGCTTCCATTGTTGCTTGGATTTTTACTTTTGGCTTCGTCCAGTAACGACAGTGTTTCTTCATTTTTGAAAATGTATTTTCAAATGGCATCCGAACCCGCGTTCGCCAGCGATCTAAATCTCGATTTTTATCTTTACGATTGTCTTTCTTAATCCCAGCAGTTGCACAGCCATTTTGTTTGATATTTTCTTCGACCGGATCGCCATCATAACCCTTATCCAAAAACACCATTCCAGATCCTGGACAAAGTTTTTCATCTATAAATGCTTGGCCGTCATTGACTTCAGCACCAGTGATTTTAACGTCAGTAATAATTCCTTGCTTCATATCAACTTGATGATGCCGCTTGTAGCCTAGCCAGTTCTTATTCTTACCTTTGCTGCCGAACCTTGCGTCGGGATCTACAGAATACTTTTCCACATTGTCATTGTTCATCGTGGGATTGTTTTTATCATCTTTTTCATCGTTATTCTTATCTTCAGTTGCCTTATCGCGCGCAGCCCATGTACTCACTTTTGCGATCATTGAACTTGAATCTACAAAAGTAAAGGTCTTACCAACAAGACCTGCATCAGCTAAGGCTTTCGTGATGGTGTTGAAAATATTTGTTAAATTTTCTGTCCCTATTCGATCGCGTAATTTTCCAAAATAACTATGAACTGGTGTGTCTTCGTCAATTTTGTAGCGGCAAAACCAACGGGCTGCGATGTTTTCATAAATATAATTTGCTGCTTCTCTATCTGAAAGATCATGCCAAAACTGAATCAGCAAACACTTAAATCCGCGAGTTAGTGGCTCCGACGGCGCGCCAACTTCGGAATATAAATTTTCATATGGTGAAAGCAGTTCATCAAAATCAACTAGTTCCATCAACTTCCGGTACGTGTGATCTTTCTTGACCATCTTTTCTAAAATTTCATCGAAATAATCAACTTGCTTGGATTCTTTTTTTAACATCCTTCAACTTTGAACGAACTCTATACTTTTGTCAGGAAATTTTGTGGATTCGGGGACAGGCTCCTATGATACATTATCGCCATGAAAAACCAATTTGGCGGAACTACTCTTTACAAGAAAAGAAAATTAGCGCGACCACTAT
>JAYVAZ010000567.1:0-3061 GCA_043750675.1 Pseudobdellovibrionaceae bacterium
CTTATAATCTCCGTATTTCTACAACGGTCAGACGCGGGTGCGATGGAGAAACGTTTTGAATTAAGGAAGTATGCGAGATAGTTTTCCGTAGAACATCCAGTGAACCCATTGTCGTAGGACCATCATCAACACGATTAACGCTAAGGAAACGGCGAACTGTTCGTAATACTCAAGAAAGGTCGCAACGTAGCCACGCGATTCCGTTGACCTGTCATTTTGATTAGCCACCAGCGTCCAAGCATCATCGCCGACATTCTGGTAGAGCTTGCCATCTTTCGCCTGCCGTAGATCACCAACTTTGTATTTCGACTTTGAATTGGCAATTACTTCGAGCTGCTTATCCGGAACCTTGCTCATATCCAATTCGGCTTGCGTCGGCGGCGTGGCATCCCATGTCTTTGGAGCATCTGGATACTTATCCCAATCGAAGGCAGGCTTATTTATTTCCACGGCAAACTTGTAAGTGTTTACCCCAAAAAAGGCTACGGTCAGTGCTGCCAGCAACCAAAAAGCAGTTAGATATAGCCGCCGAATTAAAACATACAATTGATTCATATCGCTGTATCGGCCAGAGTTTTAGCAAACTTGACTGGCTATTAAACATCTTGGGGATACAAACCCCATCGGTCGTAAAAGTCCTCGCGTTGTGCGTTGCCTTCGGGCGTTCCGCGCTGATGAACTATAACCTTCGTCATCACCCATCTCGTCTGGGCCAACGTTTGGCGGTGCTTTTCTGTAGACGCCCTCTGTGCTTTCGTTACTTTCTTCATAAGTACCGCCTTTGTTACCTTAATATTAAAGCAATGTTTGCGGTGTCGACTAAATTATATTCGTTTTGTCTCGATTCAATTCGGAAATTGCCGAAATTAGTAGACACATACGTTGAAAATGTCTCAGACGTGGGTTCGATGGAGTAACGTGTTTGCGGCACGTAATTTATTTTGTGTGAATCGATTAAGACAGAAATTTCTGAAAAAATTTGCGCCATAGAAGCGGAGCTCGATCTCAAATATAAATCTGTGAATTGCAAGGTATACCTCAAGTATACTTCAGATTACTTTGAGTAATCCTTCGGTGAAATTTATCACAATTTGTAAGCACATAATCGGAGAACGATTCACGATTCAGACTAAAGAGCCCGAACTGCGCAGCGTAAATGGGTCCTATTTTGTTCACATTATGAAGGAAATAACTTTCAAGGCGAATGGCAACGACTGTATTCTAAATAAAGGAAATTCGAACTTATGTTGTTCGCGTGAAATTTCGGGTACCGGAATCAACGTCTCGCAAACGGAGATTCAAGAAACCTGACAATGACCAGGTAGAAGACGGATCGTCTACTTCTACATTAATAGGGCATAAACGTGCCGGTCATGTCTGGACGCGACAATCGCGAAAGGACTCGCTATGGGCAAAATGCCTGGGTGGTTCAAGCTTGCGATTTCGATTAACGTCGATCTCGCGGTCTGTATCATTCTGCTCGTAATGCTTTTGAAGTACTACGGGTTGGTTTAAACCGGCTGGGGTCCCGAAAGGGACCCTTCGCGTGTTCCTCTATCCAAAATGTCCTTACGGAATGTGACTGCGGGATGGTGCGCGACGTATCGCAAACAGCCATACAATAATTTGCGAGCCTGGTTTTTTAAAGCAGAATTTCTGCGGTCTTCGAATAGTGTGGATCAATAACTATTCCTGCACCCTTTTTTAAATTTCTTGCAGTACGAACCTTATTGGAAATTAAACTATAATAGTTAAGATTTTTCCTTTCAATGGTCCAGCATAGCGAACTGACCACGAAATCTGCTACCTGCATTAGGGTTGAATGTTCTTCGTAACAATAATATAGAGAATCCTCGATCGACTGTAGGCGTACTTTCAGCAGGGCCGGACTAAACCAGTTTTGAGTAGTAATATTAATGCTACCATGTTTCATTTTGTTAAATACGTTGCTGAATTTTTTAGATTTTTTATCTCCGGGCATGCCCATGATAACAGTTCCATTACCACCCACTTCCGTTAAGAAGAACTGGAATCTTGAAAGAAGCAGCGTGAATATTCTGCCAGATGTTGCTTCGGTTTCAAAGTAAGCCTCATCCTTCCTTTGTTCGGCATCATGAATTGAGATCTGTACGTGCAGGTCTGGAAAACTACCTATTAGGGATAAAATATCTGCCTTTAGTTTATTGGGTTCTTCCACTGACTTTAAGGGACCATATGCCACCTTCTTATTGTCGCGTGTCCATTTTATTGGATCTTCGGGCTTTAGGCCGTGCTTAAGCTTTATAGTGTTTATTGAGGAAATAAACGAATGAACAGACGACTCTGGGATAATAAATCCACCCAACGCTCCGATACTTGTATCTTTGAGATGCTTTTTGCAGTCGTCCACATACAATAGATATGACCGCCGCATCAGCTAGGAAAAGAAAATTCGGCTTGCATTAAATTGCGACCATTTCTTAGAGAGATCCGGAACCGGACGCTCTGGATCGAAACCAGGCCGAGAAGGAATGTCGTCTGTAGAGAAAGGTTCCTTGAGAACAGTTTCTTTCATTTTGCCCAACAGAAATCCGACACTGTCAAAAAGGCAGTCGTTTTTAATAAAGCCGACTAAGTCTCCATTAAAGTTATACAGTTTTTCATTATGATTAAAAGCGACCACCTGTTTGCCCGAATATAGATATCCATCGACATATGTTAAATTCGTCGGCTTTTTGTTTTTCGAATAGATCGCATATGATTTCATATATCTCCGTCATACCAGAAATTCGGTCGCTTTTATACGGTATAAAATAGATCCGTTTAGCTCGCTCAAGTCTTAGTTCTTTTATCGCGGTAAAAGCAGGTTTTGTAGTCCGTGAGTCGCGTACTACAGCTAAGTACTACAAACGATTGCAAATGCCGTTATTTCGCATGATTTCATGTGATTTGGTCAAAAACCGAATTAAGAAGCTTCTCTCTCGTAAGTTTTGATTATTGTTTTGTTATTCTTGTTTTTAGGGGACTTCTTCTACCATCCGAAAAGGTCGGTAGAAAATTGGAGGTGACTGCCGGATTCGAA
>JAYVAZ010000568.1:0-4146 GCA_043750675.1 Pseudobdellovibrionaceae bacterium
CATTAGCAGCCGGCGCCGAAGTCCAAGAAATCGTTGTCGGTAAGTTAGAATTTAATCTTAATTTAAGATACTGCTATCGCCAGCGAACCGAATTGGAACCGTGTCTTATCGATGCACAAAATAAAATAAAGTGGTCTGAACACATCGTTATTTTTTATCCTGTCTGGGTTTATAAATTATTTAATGGCGCTCCCAGCGACAAAGCTTTAAAACGAATGACCTTTCAGTTTTGTGGAATCAGCCCCGTTTCGATTTCAAATTTTGGTCCGACAAGATTGTCTACGGTAAACTTTCGGCAAAAATACCTTAAAAAAGTCGAAACTCTCGGATTCGAAAAAAAATAGCGAAGGATGATTCAGATGAAAAAGGGCCCAAGTTATTTTAATTTTACAGCAGCAAAGATGTTTTTGATTTTAATTTGTTTTTTACTGTTTTCTTGCCAGGAAGAGGCTGGTGTAAGCCCAGTAATTGTTTTTGAAACTGATTTTGCGAATACGGTTCCCTTTGTTTTTTCACAGGAGATTATTGATCCAGGTTTCGATGGCACGGCAACGGCCTCGATAGTTAATGGCGAGATTCTTCTTACATCAATGCAGGGCTCACCGACTCATAATCTGGCCTATTCTGTCGCAACCTTCTCGGGGCCTATTGCGGTTCCTTCCGCAACCAGAGCAATCAATGTTACGGTTCACTGGGAAATTTCGATGGCAGACCGGAGTTTTACTGAGGCGATGTTAATCATTAATGGTAAAACTATATACCTGGATGAAGAGGCAACCTCACTGAATACGGTGATGACGACCACTTATTCGGTCAAACCAAGTGCGAATTCGACTTTACAAACTATGATTTTTAAACTTCGGGAGTTCAATGATGCGCAACCCAGCCTTGTCGCCTTCAAGATAAAGTCTATTACCGTTTCGCAATAACCAAACTTACAAATCACCTAAGATGTAGTTGACCGGCACTTTTAAACTCAGTATTTACAAATATGGAAAATACAACTGGGATCCGATTAAAAAATATCTGCAGAAAAAAAGCTAACAAATTGCTATAGACCCGAAAGGCTACGACGAAAACGATAACTACCTTCAATTGAGACATACCCTCCGATAAATGCACCAACAATCCACAGGGCTGTAACTGTACCAACCAGTTCTGCGCCAAAGAAATAAAATGCAGCCAGCGACGCTAAACCTATGATTCCTGTTTGCAGCCATTCGTATCGTTTAATGGACTCCAGTTCCTCAAGATTCAAAAATAGATTTGCCAGTAAATAAGTCGTTGCCATAAAAAAAGTACCGCAAAGAAGCATACAGAAGTTATGACCAGCGATTTTCATAAACCAATTTGTTAAAGACTGATTCGTTTGAAATGGGTTAAGTCCAAACTGATTGCAGACAGCCAGAGATAAAAATCCAATAACGACATGTATCGCGGTTACTTTGCTAAACACCATCCAAGGATTAGGAAAAATCCGTTTTTTGAGTTTTGCAAAAGCCGATTCGGGCACCTGAATCTGATCCGCTTTCATTTCTGAAAACTCAATGAATTCCTTTAGCCATTCTTCCTTATTACCGAATGCCATACTAATCATCCTTTCTTTCCAAAGACTGCCTGATTTTTTTTAGGCCACGACTAAAAAGTTGCCGTGCATTTTCCGGAGTCGTTGAAAGTCGCAAAGCAATCTCATCAAAAGTCTTATCATCATAAATGCGTAAACTGACGGCTTGGTTTTGTGCCTGCGGTAATGAGGTCACCAAATCACTTAAATCTCTTTGCGGAATTTGCGACTCATAATTTGGAATTTTATCGAATTCGTTCACATCAACTGAATCTTCCAAATTTTTTTTCTTAGCGAAATCTAAAAAAACAGAACGAGTAATTGAAAATAACCACGGCGTAAAAGGCAAAGTTGTATTATATAAGTGTTTTGAACGATGAAGCTTAAAAAATACTTCCTGAAGCAAGTCTTCAGCTTCATTCTTCTGGCTAAGACGTTTGCTAAGGAAGCCGAAAACTCGTTTCGAGTGTCTCTGAAATAAAATGTCAAAGGCGGCACTTGCACCCAATTGATAGCTTTGCATGAGTTCCTCGTCGGACTTTGTTTTCAAATCGATTGAATCCTTCTTTATTGTATACGATTAAAACCGCTCGTTTGTGACACAGTTAATTGCACCCTAAAAGATCAGTACTTTCAAGTAGTTATTAAGTAGTAATTTTGGCTGTCACAAAACGGCCCGGGGCTTCGTATTCTATGGTAAGGAGCCCACATGACTTTAAAAATCACCTCCCTTTTGTTAGGCATTATCGTCTATTCTTCAATGGCGATGGCGCATCCAGTTTCATACAAAGGGGCCACCGGTCTGATGTCTTACAATAATCCGCAAATGAATGAAATTCTTCTGACTTACTCGTTCACTCCAAATTTTGCGTTGGCCGTAAATTATTTGCGCGATTCAAAATCAGAATTCTATATCCCCCGTCTGAATTTTTTATTGCAACGTTGGAATAATGAGGATTCACAAGCAAATATATATTTGAGCGGGGGCGCTGGTTACGAAAAATTTAATTCAAAAAATTTTTCTGCAAAGCTTATTGAATTGGTCGCCGACTGGGAAAATCGACAATACTATGTCTATTTTGATCATCTTTATCTAAATCGCGACAACCAGGATAACTTGTTATTACCTGAACGATATTACAATCACTCCAAATTTAGATTAGGGACAGCTCCATTTCTGGCCGAATATAAAGATCTGAATGTTTGGCTTATTGTTCAAGGCGAAAAACATGTTAATAAATCTCAAATTGAAATGACTCAATTCCTAAGGTTTTACATAAAAAATATTTTATGGGAAGTGGGCGCACGCTTCGATGGTGGTTGGGCTTTTAATTACATGGTGCATTTCTAAGGAGAATGAATATGAAAAAATTATTGATGACGGTTTTGTTTTTCTTAAGCGCAAGTGTTTCACAGGCTGGTGAAGAAATCAAAGTTGGCGTAAAGGGAATGGTTTGTGCATTTTGTGCTCAAGGAATCGAAAAGAAATTTAAAGCACAATCTGAAGTTGAAAAAGTTGATGTCAGTTTAGAAAACAAATTTGTGAAACTAACTTTCAAAGATGGAAAAAGGGTTTCAAATGAAACAATTGTTGAAATATTGAAAGACGCTGGATATGAAGCAGTCTTTGAACCCAAAACACAGCCAGCTGACGCACCAAACGAGAAAAAGAAATGACCAAGTTTAAGGAAGGCCTAGTAAATTACTTCACGTTATTTGGATCGATGAGCACTTTGATTTGCTGTGCCCTTCCATCGCTACTTGTTGGTCTAGGAATGGGTGCCGTTATGGCTGGCCTTGCTTCTAACGTTCCGGGGCTAATTTGGATTTCAGAACACAAAGTTGGCGTTTTTATTATTGCTGGGATAATGCTGATTATAAATGGGATTCTATTATGGATGAATCGAAATGCACCTTGTCCAATTGATCCAAAACTTCGAGAAGCTTGCATTAAAGGGCGTCGATCAAGTAAAATTTTATATATAGTGAGTCTTGCGGTTTATTTAATAGGTTTTAGTTTCGCTTATATTATTCCAAACATTGAAAGGATTTTTTCATGAAAATCGTTATTTTGGTTTCACTTTTTTTCTTTAGTTTATTCTCGGTCGCGGCTAAAAAGTTACCTCAGCAAATGGTGAAAGTTCAAGTTACCGAAGAAGGCTTTGTACCTGCGCAGATCAAAGTGAAATCAGGAAGTCATGTCCTTCTTAAGGTGACTAGGTCTACTAACAATACTTGTGCAACTGAAATTCGCATCAAAGAAAAGAATATAAAACAGAGGCTGGACATGAACAAGGAAGTATCCATTGATCTTGGAGTTCTGCAAAAAGGCGATATTCGTTTTGCCTGCGGTATGGATATGATTTCTGGCCACATCATTACTGAATAGGCTTCGCGAAAGGTCCTAGTGGCTTTGCGGTCGATGCTTTGGTCGCATCGACCGCAGGTCGTTTCTCTTGAACATCACCCAGAAAGCGATGACTGCTCCCACTGTGCGCGAGGCCCAGAAGGGCGTCCTGGCGGCAGCGGTAGTGCGCATTCTCGTCATCCCCGCCATTGTGGTTGTGCCGGGTGTCGTGGCC
>JAYVAZ010000569.1:0-2263 GCA_043750675.1 Pseudobdellovibrionaceae bacterium
TTTGACTGAAGTCTTGGAAATCGGTAGCGGCCAAGGCATTTGTTCAGAGAAAATTAATTTAGATAAAGAACGTTATACTGGCGTCGAGCCTTCCCCCAAAATGACCGAAAGAGCCAACGAACTCTATGCACGGGAAAATCGCAAATTTATTTTAGGGAACGTCTATTCGTTACCTTTTGCATCCGAAATTTTTGACGGCGCCTTTTCGATTCTTGTATGGCATTTGCTGAGTGATTTAAATACGGCGGCAAGGGAATTAGCCCGGGTGCTTAAGCCCGGCGGACGGTTTTTAATTGTAACGGCCAATCCAGAGTCTTACTTGGCCTGGAAGGCCTTTTACCGCAATTTTCAGCTGGATGGCAAACGCCTCGAAGGTACGATGAGCCTTGGCAATGGCTCGCGGTCCGACGATGTTCTATTTTTGCACACGTACGAAGAACTATCCGAGTCATTCAAAAATTTTTCATTGGAAATAAATGAAAAAAAATCTTTTCGGCCTTCCCAGGATGGGACGAATCTGCTGATCTTGATCAAAGGGCGAAAAAGCTAACTAAACAGGTCACTTTATTTTTACAGCTAAATGGAAGTCGGCTTCAGAAATCAGCTGTACCTGTTCTTGCATAATTCCAATTATTTTTCCCGAAGAAGAATCGGTCAAAGTTTTTGTGCTGAGGGCATTTTTTAAATCTAACTTCGTCACAACTCCGACTATATCGATTTTTTTGTCGGGAAGTGAAGACTTTAAAACACATTTCGTGCAAATCAGATCGAATCTCCTGACTGGAATAAGAGACTCCGGTAGCTATACATTGTCCATTTTGAAAATTTAAGAACGTACCTAAAATACGAGAGTATTTCACCGCTTAGTAATTCTCGGGAAAAATCGCGCGCTCAACGGTTTCGATTACAGTATGAATCAATTTAATGTGCATTTCTTGAATTCGATCGGAAGTTTCGGCGGGCACCACTATCGCTAAGTCAGCCATTGCCTTGATTTTGCCGCCATCTTTTCCCAGCAAAGCAATGGTCTTAACGTTTTTTGCTTCGGCAGCTTCAAAGGCCATCATCACATTTTCCGAATTACCACTGGTCGATAAGCCAATCAGTAAATCTCCTGAACGGGCTAATCCTTCCACCTGTCTGGCAAAAATGTACTTGAATCCATAGTCATTGGAAACGCAGGTCACGTGACTAGCATCACCCAGCGCCAATGCCCCTAAAGGTCTACGGTCTTTGCGGTATCTTCCTGTCATTTCTTCAGCAAAATGCATAGCGTCGCAGTGACTGCCGCCGTTACCACAACTAAATACCGTCGCCTGATTTTTATAGGCATTGATCAGCATGTCTGAAAACTGAGCACATTTTTTAATTTGTTCAGGATCTTCGCTAAACCTCTGTAAAGTCTTAGCGGCATCGACAAAGCAACTTTTCCATATATTTTCTGTATTCATGGATAAATCTTACCTGTCCCGAAACAAAATTGCAAAAAAAGTCCTCGTTTCTGGCCGCATTCCTTGCTTTATTAGGGTTTTTTGCATATGTTTGCTGCTCAAATTTATCTATACAGTGCACTCGTAGCTCAGCTGGATAGAGTACCTGACTACGAATCAGGTGGTCAGAGGTTCGAATCCTCTCGTGTGCACCAACTTCGGGTTCTTCTTTTGATTCGAATATCGAGAACATAAGTCATTTCAGCGGCTTGCGCGGCATTTCATCATTGGTCTTGACATTACTTTAAAGTTATATTACCTTTAAATAATGTGGATTGTTGAAATCGCTAAGCTAGCAGAAAAAGAACTAAAAAAAGCACCCTTAACGATTCGCGATTCTTTCGATGCCTGGAAAAACTTAGTAGAGCAATACGGTCCTGCGGGAGTTCAAAGGATCAATGGTTATTGGGATCATGCTTTAAAAGGTGAGTGGAAGGGGGCCAGATCTTCTTCGCTTAATGAGCAATGGCGTGTGATTTATGTTGTTGATGGTAGTTTGGTACGAATTATGGTTTTAAAAGTAACACCTCACGATTATAGGAGGAAATAATGTCTGTAGGAAAAAAAGTTAAAGAATTACTTAAGGGTGAGTTTGTACCAGCAAAAAAATATGGAAAGTTAACTCCAGGTAAGGCTTTGAAAAAATATAGAGAATTGCAGGGTATAACCCAAGTAGAGTTGGCTGAGCGTTCCGGCTTAAAGCAAGCCACGATTTCATCGCTTGAGCATGACCGAGTTGTTATGGGAATTGATCGAGCAAAAGTGTTAGCGCG
>JAYVAZ010000570.1:0-2473 GCA_043750675.1 Pseudobdellovibrionaceae bacterium
AACAGTTTTGAAAAACTGAAAAGGTGGCAAGAGCCACAAAGGCCACAATAGAATACGGCACTAATTTGCTTTTCAAACGATTAGTCATAATACATTCCCCACGAATACTTATCATTGTATCGGACTTTTTTTGTCTAGTCTTTAGACTTTCCGATTGTGACTCATATTGGGCTGCTTTTTGTCTCAGTTTGCGACGGCAATAGAAAGGGCCTAAAGAACTAGGCCCTTACGAATTATTTTACTGGTTTAGTAAAATTGGATGCTCACTTTATCCAAGCGATTGATTTTGAGTTGATCCTTGAAGGTGATTGTTCCACCTGAAGAAACCCAGTCTTTACCTTGCTCTAATTGATAATTATTAATCCAAACTTTTCTGACCATTTGCCAACTTTCCACTTGCGGAAAGTAGATCGAATGTCCAACTTTGATTCTAATAATTTCACTTAATTCTTTTAACACATCACTGTAGTTAGAAGATCGGATCGAAGCGACATTTATATTTATGCCTTTGGCTTTTAGTCTGTTTGACAAGGCAACATAATTAACGCCTTCGGTTTGTTGTGTGTTAGTTTCGCCACGGGCCAGGGCTTCTGCATCTATCGCGGTCTTATCTTCTTTGGAAACGATGAAGAAGTTGAAGAATGGTTTATTATCACCGAAAACTTGTTCCGTTCTGTCGACAATGTAAGTAATCAAGTCTTTATCGATGCTGCCATCTGCCTTAGTGCCAGACACATATTCTTTTCGTTCGATCAATTTGATTTGGGTTCCATTAATTACGTTCATGATGGCTTTTTTAGTAGCGTCACATTTGTAAGTTCCCAATTCGTGATCGAAAGCATAAGACTTCAGTGCTGGAGCTTGCGGAACACAGCTGTCTAGGGTCATGTTTGTTAACAGTAATTTTTCGGCTAAGTAGTCTTTTACTTTTTTGCTGCCTTCGGCCACGCATAAAGTAGAGTCTTTACATTCAGATTCACAAGAAAAATTTCCGTAGAATACGTTTTCTGGGTTTCCAGTAGGTGCACCAACAAAGTAAACTTGCTCTTTAACTGACGGTGTTAAGTTACTACATGTCACTGATCCAGCGGTAATGTCTGTAATACCTGTTTCTAAGTATTGTTTAATTGTTTTTTCTGATGTGTCCTTACAGAAATTTGTAGTTGAACAAAGTGAACTGCAATCAGCGATCACTTCATCAACTTCTTTTGGAGTACCGATTTTTTTAATGCTAGGAGTATCGCCACTAGCCGCGACTTCTGCAGTGTAAGACTGGCTACATTTTAAATTGTCGGTCGTTTTACATTTAGCCAAATGCGAGTCGCAAACCGATTTAGTAAGGTCCAAATTAGTGACATTGGTCATCGTACCGCTGATGGATACTTGATAAGGCGCCGCTGTTGTTGATGTTCCGTTTTTATAGGAAAGAACTAAGTCGGTTGCTATGTAGCTGGCATCTTCATTGAATTTTGTGTTTTTTGTTTTCAACCAGGTCGGTAATTTAGTTTTAAAACAAGCCGTAGAAGAGTCACAGTTGTTGCCGATTTCGTCGCCAGTTAAACTAGCAGCTGCTAACGTCGAATCGGTTAAACTAATGTCTCCTGTTGATTGGCTAGCAAGGACGGAAGAATAGGTCGTTACAGAGCTTCCGGCTTTAGCAGGATCACAAGAGATCGGTTTTCCGGAATCAATGTATTCGGTATTACTTGGCAACAATGCACTTAGATTAGTATTATCGCACTTACCATCAAAATTTCCAGTTAGGTCTTTTGACTTTTTGTCAGAATAATCATACTGGGCCGTATAGCCAGTGGGAGGACTTTGGGTTTCTGTAAGATCTTTTCTAACGGCTGTTTGCGCGGCGGCAGTTGCACATACTGGTTTTTTATCGGCAAGGCTGTACTCAACATCAGTTCCTAACGAGGCCTTTAAGTTAGTTTCATCGCACTTGCCATCAAAGTTACCGTCAATAGTCCTCGAAGCTTGCGCCGTATATTTAGTATAGGAAACGTTGGTTGCGCCCGTAACTAGCGAATCGCTATCGTATTGGGTTCCGGCAATGGCAGCATCGCAAACGGGTTTGTATGCAGCCAGTGAATACTCTACATCACTTCCCAACTGAGATTCTAAATTGGCCTTGTCGCATTTGCCATCTAGGTTGAGGTTGATTTGTTTGTCTTTCATTAAAGTGTAACGCACACCTGGGGTACTGGCAGCACCAGCGACCGCAGTGGGATTTTCATATGCGGTACCAGCCACGGCATTTGCGCAATCTGGTTTTTTATCGGCAACAGCGTATTCTACGTCGCTTCCTAAATACGCCTCTAGATTTGCTTTGTCGCATTTGCCATTTAAATTAAGCGCAATCTTTTTTGGATCTTGAATTGTATAAACTATTTTATAAGTACTTGGGTAAATGGCATGCGCTGTCGGTGATTCAAATATTTCACCTGCGACCGCGGCGCCACAAGCC
>JAYVAZ010000571.1:0-4461 GCA_043750675.1 Pseudobdellovibrionaceae bacterium
CCGACCCAAAAGATGTTTGTATTCATTGATTTTATGGTCGTTCAAAATTTTTGCCGTATCAGACCAAACATAAGGTTTTTCATTAAACAAGGCTTCAACATCAGCAACGTAACTTGGTAGCACGGGTTTTAAATAAATCGCAATAATTCGGAAAAGATTCAAAGTAGTCGAAAGAACTTTTTTTGTGGCAGCGGGGTCAGTGTCGATTGTTTTCCACGGGGCCTTTTCGTCAAAATATCGGTTGGCACGATCGGCGATTTCGCGGATGCAACCTACTGCCTTGGCATATTCTCGGTTTTCGAAAAAGTTTTCAATTTCGACAGAACGCGCCTGCGCCTGCTTAATAAGGGTCAGTCCTTCGGTATCGGTTTCGCCGATAACACCGCCTAGTTTTTTACCTAACATCTGGCCACCACGCGAAGCCAAATTTGTGATTTTCCCAATCAGTTCGGAGTTCACGCGTGAAGTAAAATCTTCAAAATTCAAATCAATATCATCGACACCGTCGGTTAGGCGGGTGGCATAATAGTAACGTAAGTAGGTGGGGTTTAAATGATTTAAATAGGTGCGGACATTGACCTGCGTCCCTTTGGATTTGCTCATCTTTTCGCCATTGATTTTAACATGCCCATGCACGAAAACTTTCGTCGGAGTATTGAATTCCGCTGTTTTTAAAAGAGCCGGCCAAAACAGAGTGTGGAAATAGGCGATGTCTTTACCGATAAAATGATAACGTTCGGATTTAGTTTCCGGATTTTTCCAAAACTCATCAAAATTAATATTATTTTTTGCACAATACTGCTGGAAGCTAGCCAAATAGCCCATAGGAGCATCGACCCAAACATAAAAGTATTTTCCTTTGTACCCTGGGATTTCAAATCCAAAGTAAGGGTCGTCGCGGGAGATATCCCAGTCACGCAATGGTTCGTTAAACCACTCTTTCATTTTATTGGCGATTTCCTTAGACGTGTGACCCGGTAGCCAGTCTTCTAAGTATTTTTGAAAATCACTTAATTTAAATAATAAATGTTCCGCATTTTTTAAAACCGGTTTATTGCCGCAGACGGAACAGTAGGGCTCCTTCATATCTTTGGGAGAGTAGGTTGAGGCGCAGACATCACAAGAGTCACCGTACTGGTCTTTGGATCCACATTTAGGGCATACGCCTTTAACAAATCGGTCCGGTAAAAACATTTTGTCGTGTTCACAAAATAATTGTTCGATCAGTTTTGTAGCAATGTGTTTTTTGTCGGACATGTGTTTGAAGAAAAATTCACATAGTTTTTTATTTTCAGCGCTGTTCGTTGAAGAGTAATGATCAAACTGAATTTCGAAATCTTTGAAATCTTTAGTGTGCTCTTGCCAAACGCCTTCAATTAATTTTTCTGGAGTGATATTTTTTTTGCGCGCGTCCACCATGATTGCGGTTCCATGCGTGTCATCAGCACAAATGTAATAACATTTATTTCCGCGCAACTTTTGGAAGCGTGTCCAAATATCGGCTTGAAGGTATTCCAGAACATGGCCGATATGTATCGAACTGTTGGCGTAGGGTAATGCTGCAGTTAGCATAATATTTCTAGATGACATTTTTTACCTTTTTTTTATTTCAAAATAATAAAGTCCATCCTATTATATTTGTCATGGAAATTGAAGTTCTGAGTAAAGAAAAAATCTTATCTAACCTATTAAAAAATCGCTCCGCGAACAGTGCGAAGTCTCCCTATTTTGCCTTCTATTCCAGCTGGTCGGGTGGGCTTACTTTTGACGCAGAGCTAATGGTGGTTCCCGTTGATGATCATTTAGTTCATAGAGGCGACGGGGTGTTTGAGGCTATCAAAGCCGTAAACGGTAAGCCCTACTTGTTGAAGCCGCATTTGGAACGATTGCAACGATCTGCCGCCTTCACTGGACTTAAACTGCCGCATTCGGTAGAGGGTTTTTCCGATTTAATTTTGGCGATGATAGAAAAGTCTCGGTCGGTGTTGCCGCCGCATTTTTTAATACGACTTTTTGTAAGTCGTGGTCCTGGCGACTTCACCACAAATCCTTATTCAACGGTTGGATCACAGGTTTACATTGCGCTAACTCCTCTTGGAAACTATACGGAAGAGCAACGGGCCGCAGGCGTAAAAATTGGTTTGTCGCGTGTGCCGGCGAAAGAAACCTGGTTGGCCCCTTACAAAACCTGCAATTACATACAAAATGTTTTAGTTAAAAAAGAAAGCCTAGATCAGAAGTGGGACTTTTCTATTTGCGTAGATTCGCAAGGACTAATAACTGAAAGCTCCACCGAAAATCTGTGTTGGATTAATGCCGCTGGCGAAATTTGCCATCCATTCAAAGACGGAATTTTAATGGGTACGATGATGGTGCGGGCTTTCCAATTTGCTGAAAACTTGGGTCTTCGGGTTGTTGCCAATGCGCGCCTGCACTTTGATGAACTTTCGGCACAGTCGGAAGTATTTTTAGCTGGTACAACATTAGATGTGCTACGTGTAGGTGCCATTGCCGATCGTCGATTAGTGGTGCCTGCGTACGGCGAATCCTTCGTTAAAAAAATTCACTCGCTGTTGATTAAAGACCAGCAGTAGACCGAAATGAATCAGATTAGTTAATGGTGATTTTATCCAGTAAATCTGGATCGCTTAAGACCATTTCGCCGCCACGTGCGATTGCCAACAATGGATCTTTGGCGATGTTAACATTAAGTCGGATTTCATTTTGAATGCGTAGGTCGATATCTCGAATCAAGGCACCACCACCTGCCAATGTCAGGCCCTTTTCGATAATGTCGGAGACCAGTTCTGGTGGCGTATTTTCTAGGGCCGTGTGGATGGCGTTAATGATATCACGGATGCCATCATCCATGGCGTTGCCAATGTCTTCAGAGGAGACTTCGATCGTCTTATTTAAACCATTGCCCGCATCGCGACCTGATATTTGAGTAGTGCGAATATCTTTTTTGGGGCAAGCGGTACCAATAGTCACTTTAAGCTGTTCAGCTAAGATATCAGAAATAATGATGCCCTTACGGTTTTTTAAAAAATTAATAATAGCTTCGTCCAGTTTCGTTCCACCCATTCGAATAGCCTGGCAGTAAACGATATCAGCCAAAGCAATCACGGCAACTTCTGTTGTTCCGCCGCCGATGTCGATAACCATACAACCCTGCGGACTTTTGATCGGAAGTTCACTTCCAATAGCTGAAGCCATAGGCTCATCAATCAGGATAACTTCTTTAGCGCCAGCATATTTTCCGGCGTCGACTACGGCTTTCTTTTCCACTTCGGTTACGCCGTAGGGTAAAGAGATCACAAACTTAGGGCGACCCATGAAAGTTTTCATTCCGGTTTTTTCAAAAAAATACTTTAACATAGTTTGGGTGGTGTCGAAGTCAGCGATGACTCCATCTTTTAGTGGCCGTACAGCATAAATATTTCCAGCAGCCTGATTGATACGATCGAGCGCTTCCTTACCAACAGCTACGACCTTCTTTTTGCCCGGACTGATTTCACTCAAAGCGATGATAGTGGGCTCATTAATAAGGATTCCTTTACCTCGCCCCGCGATTAAAATATTGGCTGTACCTAAATCAATGTAAAAATCAGCTGCGTTGGTTCCGTCGCCAAACCACTTTTGAAACATGTGTTCACCTTACTTTAAAATTTTTAAACCCTTTTTTTGATCTAGCTGATAAATGACACTTCCTGCTAAATAAGAGAAGCTGTCTTTTAAATTCAAACCAATTTCTAAATTAAACTTAAGATTTTGCGATTCCTCAGATTGATACTCGGTTCCGGCAACTAGGCCCAGCTGCGTGCGGGATTGAGAATTTATATTTGTCCAAGAAACCGGTAAAGAACCATAGGGGGTTACAAATCCATATTCGGTTTCGTACTTTTTACTAACGATGGGATCAATTCGATAGACAGTAAAGGATTCGGTTTGTTCACGTCCAAAAGTTAAACCGGCACGGAAGGCAACCCCAGGTTGTTTACCGTAGTCAGGAAATGGAGACCATTTAGCTGCAACTCCGCCAAAAAAATCCACGTCGCCGCCGCCGACAAAACCTCTCCAGCTAACGTCTTCACGCAAAGGCATATCCAAATTCAGATTAAAATTTCCACCACTTCCTTCAGAAAGTTTCAGCTGTGGAGTAAGACCTAAATAATAATCGCCCGATTTAACAACGTCAGAAGTTTCAGACAACGTAAACTGTGCATGCGCCAAAGGCAGGGCGAAAAAACTAACTAGGCAAAGCATTGAAAATATCTTTTTTACTGAAATCATAAAAAAACCTCGCGAGGGTGAGTTAATATCTTAGATACTTTCACATTGTTTTGACAAGTGCATATGGCGCTGCAAAGCTAGATATATGAAATTACCGATCAGTTTGGTGATTATAACCTTAAATGAAGAAGCCAATATTGTCGACTGCATCGGGTCCTGCGCGACTTC
>JAYVAZ010000572.1:0-6031 GCA_043750675.1 Pseudobdellovibrionaceae bacterium
TTCTCGAATGGCGCCGGCCAAATCGGTTGCGTACAAGTATGGCTTGAATCCGCGTGGAACTGTATGTTCCGGTGGCGGTTGCGCTGCGGAATGATTTGGGAAGAAATCATCGTACTCTTGTGCCTTATCCGGAGCTTGCTCCATCATATCTTGCAGTAGCTCGATATTTGGCTGAGATTTATCGCGATTACATCCGGTGAAGCCAACAATAAAAGCGCCCGCTATCACAACCATTAATATATTTTCTAAACTTCTTTTATTCATATTAAAACTCCGCCTTTTTAATTTGCGAAGCACCTAGGTTTTTAAAAACCTCTTCTAATTTTTTCTCATCATAGCCTACGTCATCCTGCGGAACAAAAATCGCAAACTTATTACATGTTAAGTCCGGATCAATGATTGGCGGGTTGATACGTGGGATACCGCAAACGTAAAATAAAGCAACAACACTGCTTAAAGCTGAAAACAAAATGGTTAATTCAAACATAATTGGAATAAAGGCTGGCAAAGAAAACAAAGGTTTACCACCAATGTTAATTGGCCAATCGACCACCGAAGTCCACCATGTCAAAGCCAAACCAGAACTCAAGCCCACTAACGCAGCTACAAAGGAAACGTAAGGAATCCAAGATCGCTTAATTCCGTGGGCTTCTTCCATTCCATGAATAGGATAAGGGGAAATCGCATCGAAATTTTTAAAACCCATTTCCTTCATCTTAGCAGCGGCTTTGACTACGGAAGATTCGGTTAGAAAAATAGCGGCGGTTCCCATTTTATAACTAGGCATGGTGACCTCCCTCTTCATATCCCACATCTTTGACCGTTTTAATCTCGGCAATAGAAATCGCAGGAAACAATCTTAGGTAAAGTAAAAACAAAGTCAGGAACATTCCAAAACTACCGGCCAAAACTAAAGCATCCCATTTACTGAAAGCGTAGTTTCCCCAGCTGCCTGGCAAGAAATCGTGATGGGTTGAAGTCACCGTTATAACAAAACGCTCGAACCACATACCGATATTTACAAAAATCGAAACCACAAACATAACTGGGATCGATCGACGGAATTTTTTAAACCAGAACAACTGTGGAATGATTACGTTACAAGAAATCATAACCCAGTAGGCCCAACCGTAATCCCCTAACGCACGATTAATAAATACGAATCTTTCGTAAATGTTGCCTGAATACCAAGCGATAAAAAACTCGGAAGCGTAGGCATAACCCACCATCAAACCTGTGGTCATGATGATCTTATTCATCACTTCCATATGATCGATCGTGATGTATTTTTTGAATTCCGGGAATCCAATACGTACTAATGTCATCAAAGTCACAACCATACCGAAACCGGAAAAGATCGCGCCGGCCACAAAGTAAGGTGGGAAAATCGTTGTGTGCCAACCCGGTAAATTTGAAACCGCGAAGTCAAAACTGACGATGGTGTGTACGGAAAGAACTAGAGGAGTCGATAAACCCGCAAGCACTAGATAAACCATCTCGTAATGGCTCCAATTTCTTGCCGTGCCTCTCCAACCTAGAGAAAGAGCGCCGTAAACCATATGTCTGATTTTATTTTTTGCACGATCACGAATGGTTGCAAAGTCTGGCACCATCCCTACATACCAAAAAACCATTGATACCGTTGCGTAAGTCGAAACCGCAAAAACGTCCCATAATAATGGAGAACGGAAGTTAACCCATAAAGGTCCGCGTTGATTCGGGTAGGGAAACAACCAGTAATCCAACCAAGGCCGGCCCGTATGTAATAATGGAAAAAGACCAGCCGTCATAACAGCAAATACCGTCATGGCTTCTGCCGTTCTAGCCACCGAGGTTCTCCACTTCTGACGAAACAAAAACAAAATGGCTGAAATCAAAGTACCGGCATGACCAATACCAATCCAAAATACGAAAGTAATGATCATGGTTCCCCAGCCATTCGGATGATTGACACCCAAAAGACCCATACCCGTGGAAATAACCATTGCTAAAGTAAAGATATAAAGAAGAAGCAAACTTTTCGCACTTAGAAAAAGTCCTATCCAACCTTTGCCCGGCATACTTTCAACCGGGGCAACAATATCTTCAGTAATTTTCTTCAATGACTTGTTCCCAAGAACAAGCTGATTACGCTTTATCATGCGTGACCTCCGCTGGAATCAGAAAATCGTTTTTCTTGATCGTTATTTCTAATCTTCGTCAGGTAACGAACACTTGGAGCCGCGTGAAATTCTTCTAATAAAGCATAAGCACGGGGTTCAGTTTTAAATATTTTAGAAACTTTAGATTCGGGATCATTCATATCACCAAAGGTAATGGCATCAGCTGGGCAGCTGGTTTGACATGCGGTTTTGATGTCACCATCTTTTAATTCGCGACCTTCCAATTTTGCCTGATTTTTACCGGCCTTGATTTTATGAACGCAGAAAGTACATTTCTCCATAACTCCTCTAGGTCGTACTGTGACTTCGGGATTCATGGCCAAATGAAGCGGCTTTTCGATATCTTTGTTAAAATTAAACCAATTAAAACGGCGTACTTTGTAAGGACAATTGTTCGAGCAATATCTGGTTCCGACACAACGATTGTATGTCATATCATTCAAACCTTCAGCGCTGTGTGAAGTCGCGATAACCGGACAAACGGTTTCACACGGAGCATTGTCACAATGTTGGCACATAACCGGTTGGAATACCGCTTCGGCATTTTCACCGTCTCCAACATAGTATCGATCGACACGGATCCAATACATTTCACGACCTTGCATAACGTATTTTTTGCCCACAACTGGAATGTTATTTTCACTTTGGCAGGCAATCATACAATTTGAACAACCCGTACAGGAGTTCAAATCGACAGCCATACCCCACTTGTGTCCATTATACTGATGTCCCGACCAAATAGACCAAATATGATGTTTGTGTAAATTCGCGGCTTCATTTTTTTCGTATTCAACTAAGGTCGCTTCGTTCACGATCTGGCGACCATTCATTGAACTGTGATCTTGAGTTTTTGCTAAGTCATAATGATGACCGGTTTTTCGAACTGTGACCAGTTGACCATTAGCATTTACTAACGCTTTATCACTCCACTGCGCTAAATGATAAATATTCATTCCAACATTAGTTGTAATTTTTCCGGCATTTTTGCGACCGTAACCAATTGCTATTGCGATTGTTTCGTTATGTAAACCAGGCTGAATGTGTACCGGGATTTCGATTTTTTTATCGCCGACCGTGATTTCAACCATGTCTCCCGTTTTCAAAGACATTTTGTTTGCAGCAGCCATAGAAATCTGGGCAAAATTATCCCAAACAATTTTAGTTACTGGATCTGGTAATTCATGCAACCAAGAAACGTTAGTGTATTTTCCGTCACCGATATGAGGAGCCGCATACATCACTAACTCAAAACCTTGTTGATTCACTTCTTTGAATCCGGCTAGCGCCGCTGAATTAAAAGAACGGGCTGAATTTTGACTGGCTACTTCACCAACAAAACCTTCTTGCAAAGCAGTCTGCCAAAAATCTTCAAACGATTTTCCGCCGCCCACTTTTGGAAGGACGTCTGTTTTCCAGAATGCGCGAACGAAATCATAATAAGTTTCTGGGCCGGTCAATCGCGCCGATCCCACTTTTGCCATAAAGGCCCAAGTCATTAAAGATAATGCAAAGGAACGAGTGTCATACATAGGACGAATCGTTGGCTGATGAATAGTATATAATCCTGCCACTGCTTCGTTATCACCCCAAGATTCTAAAGGATGGTTGTCAGGGATAATATAATTAGCCATTTTACCGGTTTCATCTTTTTTATCACCCGTGTACAAAATCATTCCGACTTTAGTAGCCGCCTCTTGAAATAGGGTCGAATCATTTAAGAAGTAACTTGGATTAGTTCCATGGATAATCAAAGTGTTGATTTTTCCATTTTTCATATCAGTAATTAGATCAGCCATGTCTGCCGACGAAGATTTGTAAGCAGTGAAACGACTTTTTGCGATAACAGTTGCGCCTTCATTTTCCAAAGTACTGTTAATCAAATTTACAACAATTTGTAACTGAGTCGCCGTTTCCCCACCCATCGCCGAACCGGCAACAACTAACGAACGGCCCTTGTTTTTGATTAAATCATCAACCAAACGCGCTACTAAATTAGGATCTATTCCTAAGTTTCTTAAAGATTCAGAATGAGGTGATAAAGCCGATTTAACACGATCATCGCCGGCGTGTTTGCCCGTCGATTTTTTAATGATCAGTTCATGCGCTAAACCCAAAGCGGCTTGCAATTGTTGCGATGGTTTTAATTTTACACGAATATCTGCATTGGCTCCAGTTAAAGAGTAATGCGAATCGAATGCCACAAGCTTGTTCATGGTTTTTGGATTTTTACGAGCACTTGAAAACTGTTTAGTAAAAGTCGTTGGTGCCAGCCAAGAACCCAAAAAGTCAGCATCAAAAGAAACAATAACTTTTGCTTCATCAAAACGATAAAAAGGAACAATTGAATCGCCGTAACTTAGTTTTTGACCTTGCTGAATATCTTCGTAAGACAAAGCCTCATATTGATAATGACGAGCTTTGAACGCTTGCGAAAAATCACTCACTACAGCGCTTAGGCTCGGAGAAGCGATATTGCCGGTCAAAACCGCGACTTGGCCCTTGGCCAATTGTTTTACCACAACATCATCAATATTTTCCCACGTTGCCGCGATAGAATCTGAATTCGTTTTTTCTTTATTGAGCAGATTTTGTCTGGGTCCTTTTAATCTTTCTGGATCATAAAGACCTAAAATACTAGCCTGCGCTTTGATATTTAATGCACCCTTATTTAAAGGATGCTGAGGATTACCCTCCACACGAACCGGACGACCTTCCAAAGTTTTTACCAAAAGACCAATCGACTCATTTCCATCGAAATAAGAAGACGTATAATAGTTGGCGACTTCATGGGTGACTTCTTCTGGTTGTTTATTGTACGGAACGATTTTTTGCACCGGCCGTTTGATACAACCCGCTGCCGACATGGCCAGCGATGCTCCCATCAGTTTTAAAAAGTCACGCCGAGCCCAACCCTTATCCATATCTTCGTCAGATAGTCCTTCCCGAATGGGCGAAGATTGAAATTCGCTTTCAACAAACTTCTGGTATTCGGGAGTTTTTTGCAACTCATCTAATGACGTCCAATAACGGGCGTCTCTTTGATTTACAAATTTAGGTTCTTGATTTTGTTCTGTATTTATATTCGACATAATTTAAACCTTAGTTATGGCAGGTTGAGCAATTTAGAGGAGCATGATTTTCCGGCTGACGATGGCAGTTTACACACCAACCCATCGACAAATCAGAATATTGATAAATCTGTTTCATCGTTTCTACTGGGCCATGGCAAGTATTGCAGGCAAGGCCTTTTGCTAAATGGGCGGAGTGATTAAATTTAACATGATCAGGTAACATGTGAACTTTTACCCATTCAATAGATTCACCTTTATCATAAGCATTACGCAATTTTTGAATTTCCGGGCTGTCGGTCTTAATGGTTAAGTGACAATTCATACAAGTGCTTAAAGCGGGAATATTTTGCGCTGTCGAACGTTCACCCTGATTATGGCAGTAGTTACACTGAATTTTATTTTGTTCAACGTGAATGGAGTGATCAAAAGCAATCGGCTGCGTCGGCGAATATCCTTCGTTGTAACCAATTCCATATTGAAATTTACATCCTGATAAACCGGTCATTAAAGCAACGCTTAGACCAGTCAACAAGAATAGCCCTATACTTCGATAACGAAATCGAAATGAAAATAGATTTTGCATTGATATGCTCTTTCCTTTTAAAATCTTGTAACCGCTTAATATAAAAACCGAATCGGTTAAGAATCAACCAACTTTTGTAAAGTGATGAAATTTTAAGCTTTTTTAAAAATTCGCTGAAAATTCAAAAATGAAAAATTCAGCGAGTTCAGTGGAATCTAAAAAAGAAACTTTGCTTAGTAACTAAGCAGCTTTATTTTTTTTGCCTCTGGTTACCG
>JAYVAZ010000573.1:0-4419 GCA_043750675.1 Pseudobdellovibrionaceae bacterium
GTCGAATATCCAAACATCTCTGTTAATGGAACTTCGGCATCGATAGTAACGCTACCTTCGATAGAAGTCGTATTTAGAATTACACCACGGCGTTGATTGATCTGACCAGTCGCTGGGCCTTGGTATTCTTCAGGAACAGTTGTTTCCAACTTCATAATAGGCTCAAGAACAGTTGGTTTTGCTTTTTGGTAAACTTCACGCATTGCTGCCATCGCGCAAATTTTGAACGCCATATATGATGAATCGACATCATGGTAGGAACCGTCCTCTAAATCCACTTCAACGCCAACGATAGGGAAACCAATCAATGGACCCTTGGCACATTGATCACGGAATCCTTCTTCAACCGCAGGAATGAATTCACGCGGGATACGACCACCGGCAACCTTGTTATTAAATTTAAAAACAGCGCCATCTTCTTGTGGAGGCAATGGACGAATTTTACCAATCGCTTTCGCGAATTGGCCCGAACCGCCCGTTTGTTTTTTGTGAGTATAGTCGTAAATGGCTTCTTGGCCGATCGTTTCCCGGTAAGCAACCTGTGGTTTACCCACGATCACTTCACAGTTGAATTCACGCTTCATACGTTCAACATAAACTTCCAAATGTAATTCGCCCATACCTGAAATGATTGTCTCATTAGACTCTTCATCACGATGTACGCGGAAAGTAGGATCTTCTTTTCTAAATTTTTGAAGAGCCTTTGTAAAGTTATTCGCACCGGCTTTTTCTTTGGGCGCAATCGCCAAAGAAATAACCGCTTCAGGAACGTGCATTGATTGCATTGATACGTCATATCCCTCAACCGAGAAAGTATCACCCGAGGCGCAATCGATACCAAAAACGGCAACGATGTCACCAGCATAAGAAGCATCGATATCTTCCATCTTGTCCGAGTGCATACGTACTAAGCGAGGAACCTTAACGGACTTCTTGTTTGTGTTGTTAACGATGAAGTCACCTTTACCAATTTTACCTTGGTAAACACGCATGTAGGTTAGCTGACCAAATTGAGTTTCCTGCAACTTGAAGGCTAACGCACAAAGTGGTTTATCATTAGAAGCAACCAGTTCGATTTTTTCTTCATTGTTATTTAAATCAAGAGCGTGTTCTTTCTTTTCGTCAGGAGTCGGAAGATAAGCCAGAACAGCGTCCAGTAACAACTGAACACCTTTATTTTTAAAAGCGGATCCGCAGAATACCGGAACTAGTTTTAAACTAATTACGCCTTTTCGAATAGCGGCAGTGATTTCAGTATTAGTAGGCTCTTCGCCCATTAGGAACTTTTCACCAATAGAGTCGTCAATATCTGCCAATTTTTCGATTAGGATCTGGCGGTATTCAATCGCTTGATCTTTCATGTCATCTGGTATTGGAATTTCAACCACTTCTTCGCCGCTTTCGCCTTTGTAGGTAAAAGCTTTCATTTCAACCAAATCAATAGTTCCATTATGCTTTTCTTCAAGACCAATCGGCAATTGCGCCATAACCGCATTCAAACGAAGTTTTTCAACTAAAGCGTCTTTTACGCGCAGCGGGTTTGCACCCTGGCGATCTAATTTATTAATAAAAGCCAAACGAGGAACGCTGTAACGTTTCATCTGTCTATCAACTGTGATTGATTGTGATTGAACTCCGGCAACACCGCAAAGAACAAGGATGGCTCCATCAAGTACACGAAGAGAACGTTCCACTTCGATAGTGAAATCCACGTGCCCCGGTGTATCGATTAGATTAATAGTATAATCTTTCCATTGCACCTGAGTCGCTGCTGACTGGATGGTGATTCCTTTTTCTCTTTCTAGATCCATAGAGTCCATGGTAGCACCAACGCCATCTTTACCCTTAACTTCATGAATCGCGTGGATTTTTCCACCGTAGAATAAAATACGCTCAGAAAGAGTCGTTTTTCCTGAATCGATGTGTGCAGAAATACCAATATTTCTGACTGTCTTAATATCCCATTTTTTAGCCATAGCATCCTCTGATTATTTTATGTTTGGTTTAAATAAACTATGGGTCTATCATTAAACTTTGTTGGGTGCAAAAAGAGATCTTTCTGCAGCGCAAAAAAAGAAAAAGCTAAGGCCGGGTATTGTGCAACTACAAGAAAATTTACTGGAAATACTTAGATCAAAATTTAAGCATCCTGAGTTTCGACCCGGCCAGCGCGAAGTTATCGAATCTCTGCTTGATGGGAGATCGGTCATATCGTTGATGCCGACCGGTTTTGGGAAATCTTTGACCTATTTCTTCACCGCCGAAATGCTTCCGGGATTGACTTTAGTAGTGTCGCCGCTGATCGCCCTGATTCAAGACCAGGTAAAAAATGCCAAAAATTATGGCCTAAAGGTCGCTGGGTTGCACTCCTTGCTGTCAGCTGAAGAACGTTCGCGGGCGCTGGAATCAGTAGCCAAAGGTGAAATTAAGATTCTTTTTGTCACTCCAGAGAGATTTCGGAAGAAAGAATTTTTGGAAGTTCTATTATCATTGCCGATTTCGTTATTTGTCGTGGATGAAGCCCATTGTATTTCACAGTGGGGCTTTGATTTTCGGCCCGACTATGGATTATTGGGAAAACAAAGGGCGCTATTGGGAAACCCGCTGACGCTAGCAACCTCGGCCACGGTTACGATGGATGCGCAAAAGGAAATAATCAAATCCTTAGATATTCCGACGGCACTTATTCTTCACGCCGGAATCAAACGCGAAAATCTGGCCATTAAAATTTTTGACTTATATTCGCGCGAAGAAAAATTTAAAGCCGCCGAAAGTTATTTATTTGATTGGAAAGTGAACGGTCAAGGTTCGGCAGTTATTTATTTTTCACAGATTCAAGAGTTGTATAAATGGGCCGAACATTTAGATAAAAATAAATTCTCATTTAATGTCTACCATGGAGATTTAAACAGCGTAGAGAGAAAAAAGCAGCAAGTTCAGTTTTTTCAGCAAGAGCATGCCTTGATGTTGGCTACACCGGCATTTGGATTGGGTGTGGACAAACCTAATATTCGACTAGTCATGCACGTAGAAATTCCCGCCAGCATTGAATCCTACTTCCAAGAAATCGGGCGCGCCGGACGCGATGGTTTACGGTCACAGGCGGTATTATTTTATGATCAAGAAGATGTTAGTCTGCAAATGGAATATATCAAATGGGCCGTGCCTGATGCTGAATTTGTTATGACGGTTTACGAAAAAATTAGAAAAGGCGGAGAAGCGCTACAGCAAAAGTCGATTTTAGAATTTAAAGAACAACTGACGTTTAAAAACAAAAGAGACTTTCGATTAGAAACCGCTTTGAATTGGTTATGGAAACTAGAATGTTTAAAGACCAATCGTAATCGTTTAGGTTATGAGGTAAATTTAGAATTAGATGATGAAATGGCGGATCTTTTAAAAACTTCTTTTCAAAATGAACGAATTAAAAAATTGAATCAGTCGTTATTGAAGATGGTGCATTTGGCAGAGATGAACGATGGTTGTCGAATGCAAAATATTTATCTGCACTTTAATGTGACCTCCGAACCTTGCGGTAAATGCGATTTGTGCCTGCAGCCAGTGCAGACCGGGTGACCTGTGCCTAAGACTGTAAAACCCAAAAATCCACCTTCGTTGTTTCCACCAGCCGATCGGGCTGATGAAAATGGAATTGTTTGTTATGGTGGTGATTGGACCGCCATTTTATTATTAGATGCTTACCGCAGTGGGATTTTTCCCTGGCCGCAAGAAGATATGCCGATTTTATGGTTTTCACCTGATCCGCGCGGAGTGCTTTTTTTTGATCAGTTGCATTTGTCCAAGAGTTTTAAAAAATGGATGAAAAAACAAAATTACAAAGTAACTTATAATTCGGCCTTTGCGCAGGTTATGCGTGAATGTCAGAATCAAATCCGTCCCGACAAAAAAGGGACCTGGATATTGTCCGAAATGATTCCTTGTTATGAAGATCTTTTTAAAATGGGTTATGCCTATTCAGTCGAGATTTGGAATGAGGACGTATTGGTAGGCGGACTATATGGTGTAAATACCGAAACCTATGCTAGCGGAGAGAGTATGTTTCATAAAGAGACAAACGCCAGCAAATTGGCTTTGTATATGGCTGTCCAGTATTTGTCTCAAAATGGGAAAACTTGGTTGGATACGCAAATGGTAACGGAAGTGACTAAATCCTTCGGTGCGGTAGAGATAACTCGTAAAGAATTTTTACAGAAAATCACCACTTAGATTAACCCAACCGCAAAATAAAGTTAGTTTTTCCCTTAAGTCGTAAAAGTTGAATATTTTTTAGACGATATTTTTGAGTCAGAAATGGAAATAAAATTTTATATATTTAAAAAAGGGCCGATAATAGTATCAACAGGGGAATTATGCGCTCGGAAAGATTTCAAACCAAAGAAAAAGCGTCCATTGAAGTTT
>JAYVAZ010000574.1:0-3141 GCA_043750675.1 Pseudobdellovibrionaceae bacterium
GGAATTTATAAGCGTGGTTCCTCCGCCAGCGCCGGTTAAAATATTAATATCCCCGCTAACATTTATTGTACCACTATTTAGAAGAGTGTTAATGGTTCCATTACTGCGTTGAATAGTTATGTTCCCTGCTGCATTAATGGAATTGCCACCCACTAAAGTAAAATTGAAAGTTCCGGAGGACCCACCAAATCCACCCGCAAAACTTAGATTATTTAATGCTAAAGGATCTTGAAATGTTAAATTATTATTCCCACCGTTGGAACCACTTCCTAAATTATCAAAGGCAACGGTTCCTGAATTATGAGTAAACGTAGTACCTGCTGATTGGGTGAACCCGCCAGCTACAGTCATAGTTCCTGTGGGAGCCGTAAAATTGCCGTTCGTTAAAGTAAAACTTGTCGCCAAAAAATTATTTGCAGCTACTGTAGGCGTTACGGTTCCTGAAGATTTATTAATAATTAAATTTGGAACACAGCCTGAATTGGATGAATAAGTTTGTGCACCCGTCCCATCCAAAGTTAAATTACCTGTTCCACAGCCACCAGAAGAGGAAATAAGGTAATTGGCTGTGTCCATGGTAATATTACCTTTTAAATTAATATTGCCGCTAAATTTAGCTGAACCGGTTCCAGTATTGCGACCAATTTGCATATCATTAGTAACGTTAAAAGAGCCTGCAGTAATATCCCATATTGCTGCATAAACAGAGCCCCCTTGTCCGCCAGTTAATCTCAAATTGTATAAATTTAATGCATTAGGTATTGCAATGCTATTACTCATAGCTACGTTCTGGGAATCAAAAGTCAGATTTCCATTGTTATGATTAAATACTGCGGAATTTAAAATTGAAAAGTTTCGAGAAGCTAAAAAGATGGCAGATGTTGAAGTAAATACGGAGCTAACTCCAGACAAATAGAAATCTGAAGTATTTAAGGTAATATTCGCATTGCTGCCAGTAAAAGTTCCGGCTTTTTGCGTCCACCCTCTGGCGCCAATAGTGACGGTATTGCCCGAACCTTGCAAAATGGTCCCGCTGTAGGAGGAATTCATTTGAAGGCCCAAAACATTTACGGCCACATTCATCGTAGGGTTACAGATCGCCGAACACTGATTGTTAAAATAGGCGGTGTTTCCCGCGCCTGGCGCGGATCCGCCCAGCCAATTTGTACCGGTATTCCAATTGGCGTCGCCCCCGGCCCCTGTCCACGTAAACGGAATTTGATAGTTTAAAGTTACGGTACCCACCGAAGTTCCGCCACGTTTGTCCGTTAC
Source organism: Pseudobdellovibrionaceae bacterium (assembly GCA_043750675.1). Taxonomy (GTDB): domain Bacteria; phylum Bdellovibrionota; class Bdellovibrionia; order Bdellovibrionales; family Bdellovibrionaceae; genus JAYSSX01. Next base: position 1,273 of record JAYVAZ010000574.1, read on the forward strand.
GGTATATGTAAAGCTATCGGATGCGGGGAAATCAGTACTCGGCGTATAAGTAAATGTTCTACCATTTTTTACAATGGTTCCCGCTGTCGGATTCGTGTTTGACTGAATCCAAAGCGCGTCGCCATTAGAATCGGTATCATTAGCAACGACATTAATTTGCACCGGTGCAAAGCTGGTTAAATTGACGGTATCACCGTTCGCGACAGGGGCCACGTTCACATCATCAGTAATCGTAACTGTATGGACAGGTATATCGATTCCAACGCGACCATTGGTTGGCGTGCCGATACTGACAACGATCGTTTCTGATCCTTCGGTTAAATTGTCACTGTAAATTCGGATCGGAATATTTTGCGTGGTATTTCCCGCAGTTACTATCGCTGATCCGTTAGCCAAATTATGATCTGTGCCCGAAGTAGAGGTTCCCGTCACCGTAAAGGGAACTGTAACATTTTGCGGATATCCACCACTTAACTGCAATGTTGCATTTATCAAACTGGTGGAGTTGATTTCTTCCTTATAAATAATATTTACATTATCTTGGACCGCATTGTATTCTTGTAAAATCCAATCGGCCGTTCGTTTACTATTTGAAAATTTGACTTCATCAAACACCGTTGAATTGGCAGCTACCCACGTACCAGACGTCGACGGTCTGCCTGTCAAATCTCCAAATCCCAAGTAATTAAAGGTCGTCGCCCAAGTGTTGATGGTCCCAGTTACGGTACCAACTGAAGCGCCATCTAAATATAAGGTATGAGTTCCCGCGCCAAAGGCCAAAACAACCTGGTGCCAACTTCCATCATTTACAATCTGGGTCGTAGTGATTTGTGCTAATGAACCAATCCATTGCTCGCCACGGAGTTTACCATCTATTCCCACATACAGGACCGGCACCACGCTTCCGCTACCAGGATAATCGGTATCATTCCAACTGAGTATGGGAAAGTTTGATCCTGTAGTCTTAAACCAGATATCGAAAGTCCCCACAGTAGTAGTCCCAACCATCGAATTCGGAAATTTTATATTGTTACTTCCTCCCGCAAAACTGTACCCATTTCCGATACTCGCTGCTGTGTTTACTGCACCGTTAACTGTGGCGTTGTTTGCGTTGGACGTAGAATCATTTCCATTTGCTTTAAGATGCCAAACACCTAAATGATTGGCATCCCAAACCGTGGTGGGAGTTTGTGCATCGGCAGCGGCCCCGTTACCGTAATACATCCAGATGTTGGTTGCCGTTGGCGAAGCAGCAATGCTGGGGATCTTCACCCAAACAGTAGATTCCCCACTGGTGTTCCAAGTTTCTATTTCATATGAAAGCAAACTTCCACCGCTATCGACGAAACGCAGATCTTGTCCTGCGGCCTGCAAATTAGCATAATTAATTTTTGTCGAATCCAATTTTATCAACAAAGGAAAATTAGCCATAGCAGTGGCAACTGGTGTAATTTCAATTTTGCGACGTTTAGTCCAAGCATTTGCGACGGCATGCCAATCCGGAGCAAAAATACCGTTCGCCTCGGCAGCTGTTTGTGATCCCAGCGTGAAATTCACGGCTGGTTGTTTCGGCATCAAATGATAAAAAAAGTTTTGCGTATTTCCAACAATTGAAAATAATAAAATGGCAAAAATAAAACCTTTGCGCAAAACGATTTTCAAATTTCAGTTTCCTTAACTTCTTTAATGGGTTATTACGCTTCCTCAATAGAACTTATCGGTTTAAGATGACCAACACTTCAGCAATTTAAAGGGCTTTTTTGCCGCACAATGAAACAGATGGCGCGTTTACCGGGAAATAATGTTACCGGGAACGTACCAAAAAGCGACGAAGGAAGTAGTGTTTCAAAACTAGACGAAAGTTCTGCT
>JAYVAZ010000575.1:0-1584 GCA_043750675.1 Pseudobdellovibrionaceae bacterium
ACAAAAAACATTTATGACAACGTGAAAAAGGTTTTCCAAATTGCAAAACGTGATAATATTGGAACCCATACGGCGGCAGATCGTTTGGCAGAGGAAAGAATGAAAACGATTGGTCAGCTGAAGCAACGACACCAGGGTAAATCTTCAAGAGCATTTACAACTCTTAAAGAAGTTAATAATAGATAATCAAGGAAGAATCCATGAGCAAAAAACTGACTAAAGACGAAATTAGAAATCCGGATCAATTAACTGCGCAATTGCAAAAATCATTTAACTGGTCGATCGGACACAGTAAAACGGTAATGGCTTTGGCTGCGGCGTTTTTAGTTTTGTGGGGTGGTTACGCCTTATATGCAGGAATTTCTGAGGGCAACGAGCAAAAAGTTCAAGAGAAACTTTACCTTGCCGAGAAAGATTATCTTTCTACAAAACAAAATTTTGAAGATGCTGATAAGCCAGCGCCTGTAGATGATAAAAAAGCAAAATCGGAACCTAAAAAAGATATTGCGAAAGCAAAACCTACAGGCGATATCCAAAAAGATTACGGACCAACGCTGGAGAAATTTAATCAAATTATCGCTTCCAATCCTGATTCCAAAGCAGCTTTGATGGCGGCTTTGTATTCCAGCGAAATATTGGGAAAGTACAACCAGAATGAAACCGCATTAAGTACTCTTAAAAAAGTAACTTTGCATAAGGATCTCTTAAGTACTTTAGTTTTAAATCGTACAGCCGCATTACAGGCGGATTTGAATAACTGCGCTGAAGCAATAAAGTCTTGGGATACGGTTATTAAAAATAAAGATGTGGCCTATTTGCATAATGAAGCTAAACTTCGTCAGGCCCTTTGTCATGAGTCAATGAACAACGTAGCCCAAGCTGAAAAAATTTATACCGAATTACAAGCTGATACGAATAAGTCTGAAAGTTCGAAATTGGCGGGTAAATATTTACGTTTGATTAAAGTTAAAACGAACTAATGCAAAATTTAAAACCCGTTTTACTTATCATTTCATTTCTTTTTTTGGGTTGCGCGCAGTTGGAAAACTGGCGCTCAAACAATACTTTAACCAGAGAGTTTCAAGTAAAAACAAGTTGGGTTAAACAGACTACCGAAAAGGATAATTTTGGTTTTCGTAAAATCAATCGAATGAAGCCTTTGCTGTATAACAACCTAGTTATACAGTCGAATGGCCTGGACGGTATTACGGCCTTCGATAAATTAAACGGCCAGATTAAATGGAAAACGGCGATTAAAAACGGTTCCGAGGCGGGCGCAGCTATTATTAATGACCGTTTGTTTTTGGGCGGTAGCGATGGTTTGTTTTACAGTTTAAATGCAAACACCGGTGAAGTTATTTGGACTTTCCCCACGCAGTTAGAAATTATTTCCGAGCCTCTGGTTGACTCCGGCGTAGTTTATTTCCTTACCGGTAATAACAGTATGTATGCGTTGGATGCGGCTACGGGAAAACAAGTTTGGTTGTATACCAGACAAGATGCTTCAAACATTTCCATTCGCGGTGGTGCGAAGCCGACGCTTCGAAATGGAACTTTATATGTCGGATTCAGCGATGGTTTCCT
>JAYVAZ010000576.1:0-2354 GCA_043750675.1 Pseudobdellovibrionaceae bacterium
CAGAAAATACAAGCTCCCTTATTTTTTTTAACCAACTCTTTGAATTACTTAATACCATAGATCTAAATATGGTTTGGCCGTTGCACCCTAGAACGCTTAATGCATTAAAGGGGTTTAAGTTATATGATCAATTCAAAGCTATAGGTAATTTAATTATTGTGGATCCGGTGGGATATTACGATTCAGTTGCACTCATCTCAAATTGTAATTTTATCATTACTGACTCCGGCGGCGTTCCTAAAGAAGGATATTACGCAGGAAAAAAATCGATTTTATTATTCAAAAATAGCCCTTGGCCCGAGCTAGTTAAATCAGGATGGAACTATATCGGAATTGAGCAAAACGACAGATTTAAACCAAATCTGGTAAATAACCTTTTGGCAATAAAGCCGGAAGAAAACAAGAAACTGTTTGGCAATTCAACTGCATCAAATAGTATAGTCAATATTCTTAAACAGGAAGTACAGGTTTCAAATGCTTAAGTCCCTTGTCGAATCTGAACCCGTTTTGGTTTTAGCACCGCATCCAGATGATGAACTTGGTTGCGGAGGTACGATTGCTTTGCTAACCGAAATGAAAGCTAAAGTTCACATCCACTATTTTTCGAAATGTACGGAAAGCCTAAAAGATCTCAATTTACCTGCCGATCAATTAGAAAAAGAGTTTGCAGCAAGCTGTAATGCTTTGAATGTTAATCGGGAAAACACCAAGGCGCATAATTTCCCCGTACGTCACTTTCCCAATCACAGGCAAGAGATTTTAGAAGAGCTAATTAAAATTAAAAAACAACTAAATCCGAGATTAGTGTTTACCGCAAGCAAATCTGATATACATCAAGATCATAAAACAATTTATGAAGAATCACTAAGGGCATTCAAGCATACAACAATTTTAGGATATGAGTTACCGTGGAATACGCTAGAGTCTAAGCATGATTGTTTAATCAAACTTGAAGAGCGTCACATAAACCAAAAATTGAAAGCACTAGAAGCATATCACTCGCAGATGAATCGAATCTATGCAAACAGACAGTTTTTTGAATCACTAGCAATGGTCAGGGGTGTCCAGGCGAACAGCAAGTATGCAGAGTGTTACGAAGTCATTAGATTGGTTTTGTAGTATGTGCGGAGTAGGCGGACTGGTTAAGTTTAAGGGTGACATTGAAATTATGCGCGCATTGGATAAAATGGGCGGAGCGCAATCCCATCGCGGTCAAGACCACTTTGGAAAGTGGAGTATTGAAAACGTTGGACTGTTTCACAATCGACTCTCGATTATTGACTTAAGCCCTGCTGGCAACCAACCAATGCAAGATCTGGAAACTGGCAACCAGATCAGTTTTAATGGAGAAATATTTAATTTTTTGTCCCTAAGAAATGATCTCGAGTCTAACGGAATAAAATTTAATTCAAAGTCAGACACAGAAGTTCTATTAAAGTCATATTCGTTCTGGGGTTTAGATTTTTTAAATAAAATTGATGGTATGTATGCCTTCGCAATATATGATTACAAAGCAAAAAAAGTAATTATTGCTCGCGATCACGCAGGAATAAAACCGTTGTATTACTGTCAAAATGCAAATTATTTTGCCTTTGCCAGTGAAGCTAAAACTCTCGTTAAGTCTCAGTTGGCCGGAAACGAAATTGATCCTTTCGGTCTAAAAGACTATATTTATTTGCAACTCTATTTAGGAGACAAGACTCTATTCAAGGATATAAAGCAGCTACAAGCTGGCTATGTGCTGGAGGTTGACGTTGAAAGAAACGTAATTTCTCAACGTTGTTATTGGGATCTACACCCTAACGAAGAAACCAAAATGAGTTATCCTGAAGTACTCGAGAACTTAAGAGGACTGCTAGACTACTCGGTTGAGAATTGGAGCCTATCAGATACCCCTATCGCAAGCTACTTAAGCGGAGGAGTCGACTCTTCTTTGGTTACATGTCTAGCCGCAAAAAAAATAAATAAAAACTTACAATCAAAATTAATAACACTTTCAAGTTTATTTGAAGATAAAAATACAACTGATGAACGCTTCTTTTCAGATATTGTGGCAAAACATATAGATTCCGACCATAAGAGAATTTTTTTCAAATCAGAAGAACTAGTCGAAGCCCATGAAAAGTTAATTTATCAGTTGGATTACCCTATTGCAGGATGGGCGGCCCCTTCTTTTGTGCTTTCTAATCACTGCAAAAAAAACGTAAACGTAGTGCTTTCTGGACATGGCGGGGATGAAATCTTTGGAGGGTATCCCAAGACCTTAGCTGCCTTTTTAAGTAAGGTATTAAGTGAGGGCTACAAGGGGAATAATACGGTAATTAATACGGAAATATTACAGGCGCTAACGGGCT
>JAYVAZ010000577.1:0-3083 GCA_043750675.1 Pseudobdellovibrionaceae bacterium
GTCTCAAGCAGTCCTTCGGATTCAGACAAGCCGAAGTCGGTACCAAGGGATGCGTCAAGACTGGCAAGCGCCAACGCTGTGTATGAAGTTCCGTACCCCCAATATGCGGGCCCCTCTAGCAGTGCTCCGTCAGGAGCGTACGTTGCCAGCGCCGTTCGGAGGCTGGCGACGCCGGCCTGTACAATCTCAGAGGACAACCGTGGTGCCACTTCTGCTACTGCGAGCGCGCCTAAGATCAACCCACCGTTGCAGACCTGATTCCAATTGTGCGAAGCGCGAGTCCACCAACCAGCGTCCCCCTTGGAACGATATGCAGACAATCCCGGTTCGAGTCCGTCTCTAAAACACAGTTATCTCTAGCTCGCGTCCGGCAATGCCAGCCGCAAGGCTTTTCCGCTCGCGCGGCTCGGGCCTAACGATTTGTTTTTTGATTCTGCGGTTGCCCGTTTTGCGGATTGTACCGCGGTAAAGTTTTTCCCGGCATAATAATTGGTGGCGGCGGTAAATAGGCGTTTTGATCGGCAACTAAAATCTGCCCCGTGCCCTCTACCGTTACGCAGGAACCTTCCTGCCAAAAAGCCGCATTGGAAATAAAATCGACCTTATAAGTTCTTTGCGCCTTTTTGATAGCCTCATCAAAGAGACCAATGGAACCCTTATCTCCAGTCATATTTTCGCAGAACTGACCACGAACGTTGCCTTTTGATTTTAACATGGCACCTTTGGGAATATAGGTGCGAGACATGGAAACCAAAGGCGAATCCAATAGTTTTTGCTTTTGTGCGCAACCGACAGCACCAATTAATAACGCAAACAAAATCAATTTTTCGTGAGCTTTAAATATTCTCATAGGTAACCTACCCCAGTAACAACCAAACATGTTTTACCAAAAACAAAAGCGTTAAATCCTTCATTCTGAGTAGTCACGTTGGTTACGTATTTCAAAGAAGCCGTTCCGCGCCCTTCATTTTTAAAATCAAATCCGGCCGCGTGAATAGCATTGGCCTGGCTACGAGCATTGATAAAGGCACGATCTACGGTGGGAAGCCCACCTAAATAATAGCCCAAAAAAATCATTGTACAATCTTCCCCACGGATATTACCGATCGACTGACCTTTGGTAATATCATGGGTAAAAGAAATCAGCTTAACGTTCTGGGCATAATCGTAAGAGGCGCAACCCGTTGAAAATAAAATACCAGCAACAAATAACCAAAGAAACTTCGATGTCCTTCGCATAAGACCTAAGCTCGCTCTTGCTGTTGTAGTGCTTGGAAGAATACTTCCGAAACTTGTTTCAGTGCAGCTTCCTTACGAGTGTAATAGAAAAATTCGGCTTCGTAATGAAACTGTTTAACATGAACATGCGTTAAACGGCCCATACGAACTTGCTTTTTTATCGATAGCGAAGGTAAAAATCCCCAGCCCAATCCACTTTCGATGACTCGTTTTAAAGTACCTACATTGGTCGATTCAAAAATAGGGTCCGCATGCACTTTGGCTTCATCAACTGCTTTGGCAAAGTTATTATTGAAATCCGGATATTCGCCACTAAACAAAATAAGTGGGTATTTTTGAATTTCGGTGATGTCGATATTTTTAGGAATATCGTTATCTTTGCCAGTTCCTACTAGCCATAACTCTTCTCGAAGTAAAAATTTCTTATCCGCTTCCGCTAGATCTGAAGCATACTGTTTGCCAACTTCCGGTAAAATCAGGATATCTAGGTTTCCTTTTTTAAAGGCTTTGACTAGTTCCTCGCCTTTTCCATAATCAACCATGATATTTAATTTGGGATTGTGTTTTAAAAGACGGCTGACAATAGGGCTCATCAACTGAACTCCCATTGAATTTAGCGTACCAACCTTCAAATTCCCTTTTAACTCGGCACCCATCGCCTTAATAGCAATCTCGGCATTCTGATTCAGTTGTAAAATTCGTTTTGCGTAATCGTAAAGCACTTCGCCCTGCAATGTCGGTTTAATCTGACGAACGCCTCTGACCAAAAGCTCGACACCCAATTCTTCTTCCAAATTTCTAATTTGCTGACTAATTGCTGGTTGAGTGAGGAAAAGTTTGTCAGCTGCACCGGTCATACTTCCTTCGCTAATGACAGTTACGAAAGATTGGATTTGATATAAATTCATCATAAAAGAACCTCTTTGAAGCGTACCGTTTTTGTATTACTATTATTGTAGTAAGCAAAAGGGGCAATTCAATGAAAATTAAAACAATTATTTTAATTTCCTTGTTTTTAGGTTTAACGGCAGAGGCCAAAGTATTTCGAAACGCGTACGTTTCCTTTGAAATGCGCGACGATTGGAATTGCAACCTAGAACATACGGAGTGGGTTTGCCGCAGTAACAACGATAAGTCCTCCAAAGAAGCTATTATAATCCTTACCGCTAAAGAGGTGGGACCAACCGACACCTTCGAATCTTATGTTGCTCATTTAAATAACCCACAAAAAACCAGATCAGGTGCCCCTTCGAAAGTGGTTTATGCCTCGAAAAAGGTTCAAATCAATGATCAACCCTGGATAGATGGTCTTCATATGGCCAGCGAAGTAAACAATTATTACACCCGATATTTAGCAACTATCAAAGATCGCGTCGCCATTCTAGTTACCTATAGCGCCCACAAAGATGTTTATACTGATTATGCGCCTGATTTCTTTAAGTCGGTTCAATCATTGCGGGTTATTGCGACTAAAAATATGCTAGCCGATAAATCAATCGGACCACTTCGCCCCGGCTCGGAGACAATCGGTGCTCCGATTAATGCAGCAATGCCTGGAGACATGAGCGGCGTGGAGATCACGCAAAATACCGGTGGCTCGGGCGGCGGAAGTAAAACTAAAAACTTACTGATGCTAATTGCAATCTTACTGGCCGGAGCCGGAATCTATATTTATTTAAAATCAAATAAAAAGTGAGGATTTTTTAACTGACTCATCACCTTTTCTTTGTCGGTATAAAGAACTACGGTTAGGTTTTGAGTCTTAAAATATTTCTTAATCGCTTCGTTCACTTGCTTCACTGAAACAGAACTTACCAATTGATTGAAGTTCGCTAAATACGCCT
>JAYVAZ010000578.1:0-2886 GCA_043750675.1 Pseudobdellovibrionaceae bacterium
CCAGCGCGGGCGCCTTGGAGATTGCGACTCGCCGAGAGCCCGCGCCTCACGCTGAATTTGATCGATCTGCGCCAGCACCGCATCCAGCGTGCCTAAAACCTGTAGGCGACTCCAAAAATCTTTTACTGTTTCACTTTTTGCGGTAGGTTCGGTTCCTTTTGCTGACCAAGTTACCTGGTTTTCTGCTAAAAAACTTTTTTTCTGTTTAAACTGAACTTGATTTAATGAATCCAAAACCGCACTTGAATAAGTCGCACTGGAAACTTCCGGCTGCGGCCCCAGCCCCTGCTGCACAAACTGTGGAGGGTCCACCACCACAAGCCCGGCAGAATTAACAGTTCCGGCTTCAGCAGGTTGCAAGAAGGAATCACTTAACGCGTTTTGGGGAACCCAAGGAGCTTTTTCGATTTCTTTTCGAAGAGTGTGATACACCACCCGGAAAACGTCAGAAGGGTTAACAAATTTTACCTGCGATTTCGTCGGATGGATATTAATGTCAATAAGTCGAGGATCACACTGCAAAAATACCGCACAGTAAGGATACTCCCCGTGCATTAAAGTATTTCTAAATGCTTCCATCACCGCGGCCTGCAATGATTTATCAATGACCCAGCGGTTCTGGGCAAAAATAAAAATATTCTTACTGGTTTTGTTAACATGGTGGGGATCACCGAAGACCACCTGCGCATGAAACTGGTCATTTTTAAGATCAGAATAGTACAGCGAATCTAATTCAAAAACTTGCTTAGACCTACTCAGTAAATTGCTGGCCTTTACAAAATAAAAAATGACCTTGCCTTCAATGATCAGCTTGAATTCAACCGTAGGATGCGCCAATGCCAGGGCTTTCACTAAGGTTTTAACTTGCGCATATTCAGATTGTCCCGACTTCAAAAATTTTAATCGCGCCGGAATATTTTCAAATAGGCCGCTGATTTTAACTTCGGTTCCGTTATTAATTGGCTTTTCTAAAATACTAGATTTTTTTCCAAATTCACTTTCAATAAAATATGACTTTGGCTGATTTTTTTCTTTCGAAGTCAGCACAAGATGGGAAACCGAAGAAATACTGGCCAATGCTTCTCCGCGAAAACCAAAAGAGTTCAGTTTCCACAAATCATCAATTTGACTTATTTTGCTGGTCGTGTGGCGATCCAAAGCAATCGAAAGATATTCCGGCGAAATCCCTTTCCCATTATCTTTTACCACGACATTTCGTCCGGCCTCAGAAACTTCAATCGTAATCTGGTCACTACCCGCATCGATACTGTTTTCGATCAATTCTTTAATTAAATGCGCCGGCCGTTCGACCACTTCTCCAGCCGCAATTTGATTCACTACATCTTCGGGTAAAATATGAATTTGCATCTCATTTTTATGCAAGAGCTGGCTTAAATTGTCATTAATAAACCTCAGCGGTACCCATCAAAACTCTATTTGGGCGGTCACACCAATTCCGCTATAAATCAGTTTTTCCCAAAATAGTTGAGTCTCGGCACGTAGCGCCAATTTTGAAATACGCAAACCAATTCCCAAATTAAATTTAGCGCCGAAGGCAATATCCTGTAACGAATAAGGAATACTGCCCAAACTGACGTCAAATTTTGAATAACGGATCAGAGGACCGAATCCAAAATACAATAAAGCATTTTTGCCTTGAGGGTTCTGACTAAGCAACATCACATCCAAAAGCATCAGCATTCCACTGGCTGATTTACCAGTGGCCGTTTCATAATAGTTAGGAGCATCCAAATGAAATTGCAAATTAAATTCGGTAATCATTTGGCCTTCAATCAGTAAATCTGGCCCCGTCATTTTCAATCCGTAAAAAGTTAAATTTTCTGAGGGTCGTAAACCCATTGTTTGCTCTCGAAATCGGATGGAGGAAAGTTGTAATCCCGAAAAGCGCGTCCATTGAAACGGTCGTGATTTACTGGAGGTTTCCTTTTCTTCTTCACTGCGTTTAACTACAGTTTTAGCCGTTTTTTCTTTTTTTTCGACGGTCTTTTTGAAATCTTTAGCTGCATTCACATCAGTGTCGGCTATGTATCCAACCATTTGATCACTGACTTTAATTTTTAAAAACGGCCCAAATACCTGGGTTGATACCAGATATGACTTACCTTCTTTTAGGTACGTTAATACCGCAGCATCGAAATCGGGTGACTTGTAAACGGCTGCAGAATCGTTAACAACGATCGCTTTTCGCACGCCGCCGGATGCCACTGCTTTTTCCGCAGCGTACGTACTATTTACTAAACAAAAAATAATTAAACTCGTAAAGAAAATTCTAATTGCGGCTATCATGATTCCGCTTTTGGACTGAACTTAATCAGCCATACTTTATAGAAAGCTTCCAAAACAATCTTCAGTGACATTTTACTTTTACCTACTCGGCGATCTTCAAAGACAATCGGAACTTCTTGGTATTTAAAACCTTCGCGACAGCCTCTGAATTTAAGTTCAATTTGAAAACTGTAGCCGTTGGATCTGATTTCATCCAATCCGACTTTTTGGAGAACAGGTGCCGCCCATAAATTAAATCCGCCCGTCCAATCCTGCACTGGATAGCCCAAAATTAGGCGCGAATAAATACCGCCTCCACGCGAAATAATTTTTCGAAGGATTCCCCAGTTAACAGTACTTCCCCCACTAACGTAACGGGAACCAATAACAAAATCATTTCCAGCTGCGGCCTTCAAAATTTTTACTAAATCTTCCGGCCGGTGCGAAAAATCGGCATCCATTTCCACTAAATGTGTAAATCCCTTTGCTAAGCACCATTTAAAACCGGCCACATAGGCTTTGCCTAAGCCTTCTTTTTGCGTTCGTAACAGTAAATGAAGACGTTTTTCCGAACGCATTTGGGTTTCCACCAAAGTTGCC